>NZ_JBYTBG010000004.1:0-188893 GCF_058788915.1 Brevibacillus sp. FW301-21C12A | reverse complement strand
TTTGATAACAATTCTTCATGCAAGGACTCCTTCGAATTTATCGCGTCTAATCAAGAAGTGAATTTTGCAAAAGGCTCAGAGAAAAAGATGGTATGGACTAATCGTTTGTAGAAATGGAACCCCCTAGAACGCCACCTTCTTTCCAAAAGACCGTCCATTGTTAGGAGGAACGACCTTGAGCAAGATTGAAGTGTTGTTGGCAGATGATAACCGAGAATTTGTAAGCCTGTTGGAAGAGTATATCAGCAGCCAGTATGACATGAACGTCATCGGTGTCGCGTACAACGGCAATGAAGTTGTGCGCTTGCTGCAGGAACGGGTACCGGATGTACTGATTTTGGACATTATTATGCCTCACCTGGATGGACTCGCCGTCCTGGAGCAGATCCAGGCCATGCGCTTGAGTCCGCAGCCCAAAATTATTATGCTGACGGCATTCGGACAGGAAGAGATTACGAAGAAAGCGGTTGAACTGGGAGCTGCCTACTACATCCTCAAGCCGTTTGACATGGAGGTCCTCGCGCAGCGCATCCGTCAAATCATCACGACGAAGCCAGCCTCCTCCTTCGTCACATCGGTCAAGCCGCAATCGACTCTGCAAGTGCGCGGCCGCAACCTGGATGCAAGCATCACCAGCATCATCCACGAGATCGGTGTGCCTGCCCACATCAAAGGCTATTTGTATTTGCGCGAAGCCATCACGATGGTGTACAACGACGTCGAGCTGCTCGGCTCGATCACCAAAGTCCTGTACCCGGACATCGCCAAAAAGTTCAACACCACCGCAAGCCGCGTCGAGCGTGCCATCCGCCACGCCATCGAAGTCGCCTGGTCCCGCGGAAATCTCGATTCCATCTCCAGCCTGTTTGGATACACGATTTCCAACACGAAGGCGAAGCCGACCAACAGCGAGTTTATTGCGATGGTCGCGGATAAGTTAAGGATTGAGGCGAAGATTAGTTAGGCGCAATATAACAACGTTTTTAAACAATGGCTGATCGGTCTGTTCCCGTAAATTTTGCGATCATTTGCGGGGACGTTCTGACAAACTCGATTCCTGCCATTCCGAAAACGTGTGAGGAGTTCACTTCCGTAAATCGTGAACTTCACGTGATGTATCGTTGAGCCGAGTCTAACCGAATACACGTTCGAAAGCAAACGTTGCCTGAATGGGATGACGTTTGCTTTTTTGTCTCTGTACTTTAGTATGTGAAAGCGCGGGGCACACGCCATCGCGTCTGCGGAAGAAAATGCGAACGCTATCTCGTTTTAATGCAGCAAAGTGGCGGTGTGGGCAAGCGCGATCCCTTGGTACAAATTCGGGCGAATGCCGTGATTTCATCCGCAGTAAACTCGACGAGCGAAACATACCGCACGAAGTTACAACGTTACCGGAGGCGCTCAGCTTGCGGTGATGCTTTCCGGACTTGCTGCCAAGGTTGTGCGGTCGGGTGTGTAGTTCATTGACTGCCGATCATTCTCGCCCGCATGGTATCATAAGGAAAGGAATACAAATGGAGGTTCGCCATGAAACGTGCATGGTACATACTCGCAGCTTTTGCGGTATGTACACCCACCGAGCGGAGTGAAAATCCGATTAGGGGGTGTTTTTTTATAAGCGCAAAGTTATCGAAGGAAAAAGAACGGTGGGAAATGAAAAACGCCATTAGGCCGTGCTAGCCTCGCACTTGGATAGCCAGCAAATAGAACGTTCCTTTGAATCAAGTCGATTCATTGGGGGTTTTTCGTTGTAAACAAGGAAGATTGGACAGTGGGCAGTACAGTATAGGCAGCGCCGCTTCGCACGAGTCAATAAACATCATGAACATGAACCTTCGAAGACCACACTGCAATGCCCGAGCGATTTAAAAGGAAGATGTTGACAATGACAAAATCAACGTAATAATATTTAGTTACGTAAAAATATAATTTTATGGAGGCCCGATACAATGGAAATTTTCAAGGGAGTAGAAATGCTACACCTAGACTATCATGGATACGAGATTCACCCCGTCCTTTTGTCGGGCCAAGACATGGCTGTCCTAATAGACACGGGCTTCCCGGGACAAATAGAAGAATTGCGCACGGCCATGGAAAAAGCGGGAGTCCCGCTTACCAAACTGAAAGCCGTCATTTTGACGCATCAAGATGTCGATCATATCGGTTGTCTTCCTGAGATTTTGCAGGAGTGCGGTCAGCGTGTGCAGATTTACGCGCACGCACTCGACAAGCCGTATATTCAGGGAGAAATCCCGCTTGTCAAAGACGCGCACCTTGAAAATCCGCCGAAGGGCAGGGTAGATCATACGGTGGTGGACGGCCAGGAACTGCCGTTTTGCGGCGGGATTCGCGTCATTCATACGCCCGGTCACACGCCCGGGCACATCAGCCTTTACGTCAGGCAAAGCAAGACGCTCATTGCCGGGGATTCGCTGTACAGTGTAAATGGGACGCTCGCAGGGATTCACGCCCCGACGACCCTGGATATGCACGCAGCTCGCCTCTCGTTGAAAAAGTTTGTAGACCTCGACATTGCGTCTGTGGTTTGTTACCACGGGGGAGTGAGCAGGGGGAAAGTGAAGGAGCAGATCGCAGGAATGATCCAGGGAGAATGACAGGGAAGGAACGAAAAGCCGGTGACACAGCAAAACCATCTCACAAGGATGGTTTTTTGTTTTGCTATTGTGGAAACATGTCGTGGTTATTTGCTTGTTGCAGGCATCGCGTTTGGAATTTTGCTGGGACTTGCAAAGGGAATCAGATTCTGGATTGATTCCATTGCCCAAGAGAAACTGCGACGCTCCGGCATTGCGGAAATAGACAAAATGGACGGCAGGCAGTTTGAACATTACCTTGGACTGCTGTTTCACTCACAAGGATACAAAACGACCGTAACAAGGGCAGCAGGCGATTACGGCGCTGATCTCATTCTGGAACAGAATGGACGGAAGGTAGCGGTCCAGGCGAAGCGATATAGTAAAAACGTCGGGATCGATGCCGTTCAGCAAATTGTGGGGGCACTTGCTCACTATGGAGCAAATGCAGCATGGGTTGTCACTAACAGAGATTTTACAGACGCCGCCTACAAGCTGGCCGCTTCAAATGGCGTTCGATTGATAAATCGCGAGGCGCTGATTGAAATGATCCAGCGCATGAATCCTGCGGCAAAACCAAACCCGAAACAGGTGAGGGCGCAGTTCCCGCAACAAAAGCTGCAATGCGATCGCCGCGGTAGTCAAATGGTCGTACGCAAAAGTACAAAAGGCGAGTTTTACGGATGCAGCAGTTTTCCAAAGTGCAGGAATACGAAGGCAGTTTAAAACGATAGCGATTATGGAGCAGGCGATATATAACCATAACTGAGTGGCTAGGGTTCAACCATGAAGGTGCTGATATCAATCGCCAAGAGGTTTAGCCAAACAGCAGCCACGTATAGCAGACCATCGTCTTCTGCGCGATTGAGGTCTGCTGCGTCAGATAGTAATTTCTGCTCCATCTTCAGCCAGTACCAAAATATTCGCCATGAAAATTCCGCCTACGGTCACCTCTTTTGCCTAACGCAGAAGTCCGTCCCAGTGTCACTGATTTCCACCCCCCTCACCTATCATTGTAAAAAAAATAAAAACATAGCAAAATCTCGCCGCCAATGTGCCCCAGTCGCTTGAACGATGCCAATAAGTATGTACAATAGAGAACATACTCCTAATTAAGAGCGAGGAAGGTGTTGCAACATGCGCAATTTGGATGAAATTCTCGCATTTAACCGTGAATTTGTAGCGAATCGTGAATATGAAAAATATCAAACGACCAAGTTTCCCGACAAGCGCCTGGTTGTTCTCTCCTGCATGGACACGCGTCTGGAGGAGTTGCTGCCCAAGGCGATGAACATGCGCAACGGCGACATCAAGCACGTAAAAAGCGCCGGAGCCATCGTCTCTCACCCATTTGGAAGTATCATGCGCAGTATTCTCGTGGCGATTTATGAACTGAATGCCGAGGAAGTGATCGTCGTCGGCCATTACGACTGTGGGATGAGCGCCATTGACAGCAAGCGGACGATGGCGAAAATGCTGGAGAAAGGCGTCTCTGCCCAAACCTTCTCCACCCTCCAGCACGCAGGGATCAATTTGCACAAATGGCTGCACGGCTTCGACCGGGTGGAGGAAAGTGTGCGCAACAGCGTGGAAACGATTAAAAAACACCCGTTGCTGCCGGCTAACGTCGACGTTCACGGCCTGTTGATCGATCCGGAGACAGGGCGCCTGGATGTCGTCGTAAATGGCTACGAGCGAACGGAAGCTAGTGAATGATCCAAAGCTTGTCACAGTCTCACGTCGAACCTTTTTGCATCGTTCGATGAAGTGGCTGGGAGGATTGGTGGGACTCGGGCTTGTGGCAGGTACATACGGCTATGCATGGGAGCGCACCTGGCTGCAAATCGAGCGGGTGACGCTTTCGCTGCCGCGACTTTCGAAAAGCTTCGACGGCTGCAAGCTGGTACAGTTCAGCGACGTCCACCTGGGGCACTATTGCAAGCCCGAGCAACTGCAAGGCATTCTCGACTTGATTCAAAACGAGCAGCCGGATATGATCTGCTTTACCGGCGATATCGTGGACCTGGAGACACAGTCGTTTTCCGCGGCTGTTCCGATGCTGGCCGAGTTGCAGGCGCCGCTTGGAAAATTTGCGGTGCTGGGCAACCACGACTACCGGGCGGGCCAGCAGCATGCGATTCGCCAAGGCTGGGCTGCCGCTGGTTTTGAGGTGTTGGACAACCGACATGTGGCGGTCGGCAAAAATGGCGACAGTTTGTACATAGCCGGAATCGACGACGCGCTGAACGGCGTGCCTGATCTGCCGAAGGCGCTGGTCGGGATTCCGGAGGCGGCCAGCGTCATCCTTTTGGCGCACGAGCCGGACTTTGCGGATGAAGCGGCTCGCTATCCTGTCGATTTGCAACTGTCCGGGCACAGCCACGGCGGGCAGGTGCGGTTGCCGTTTGTCGGGCATGTCCTGACGCCCAAGCTTGCGGCGAAGTACGTCAAAGGCTTGTACCGCGCAGGCGACAACCAGATGCCAGTGTACGTGAACAGAGGGCTGGGGACGACGATTTTGCCTGTCCGTTTTTTGTGCCGACCCGAATTGACAGTCTTTACTTTGCATCAATAAGCATCTTTGATCCATTGGACGAATTGCTGAAAAGCTTCGTCCTCTTTTTTTTGATGCAAATAGGCGATGAGAGTTGGGCGCTGCAGCGTGCCTTCCGCGATGTCGTGGGCGACGAGCCTGCCTTCCGCAAGTTCGCGCAGGATCGTTCGTTCCGGCAGCATTGTGATCCCGAGCTGGCGTTCCACCATTTTTTTGACCGCGCTGAAGCTGTCCAGCTCCATGATGACGTTGGGAAACACGCCGTTTCGCGCGAGAAAATGATCGATGCGCTGGCGGTAGGGGGCGGTATGGTTGCCGAACAAAATCATTTCCTGCGCGCCCCAGCTCGCAAAGCCCGGAAAGCGGCTGGCCCAGGGATGCTCGGGTGCCATGACGAGCAAGATGCGGTCGCTCGGCAAAAATTCCTGGTGGATGTGCGGATGGTACATCTCGCTGCCGAGAAAGGCGATATCGGCGGTGCCTGTCAACAGGGCGCTGAGCGACTCCTCGTACAGTGTCGAGCGGACGTAACAGGTAAAGCCGGGGTTCGCCTGGCGGTATTCGCCGATCAGGCGGGGCAGCTCGTAGGCGACAAACGCTTTTCCGGCGACAATCGTCATGGATTTCACCTGTTCTTTTTGCTCCATGAACGAACGCATCTGCTCCACGATGTTCGCCGCGATCGGCAGCAGGCGGCGTCCTTCCCCCGTCAAGCTCACACCGGAGGCGGTCCGCACAAACAGCGGGCTGCCGATTTGCCGCTCCAACTGCTTGAGCCGATGCGTCAAGGTCGATTGGGCGAGAAACAACGCCTGTGCCGCACGATTGATCGACCCGTGATGAGCGATCGTCAAAAAAACTTCCAGGCTTTCTTTGTCCACAAGAAACCCTCCTATTCAAAAACTCGATAACTGGTTAACCATATTCTATAACAAAGCCAACAAAAATTGGCATAAAATACGAGCAGGAGGTGGGAGTATGGACAAAAATCAGGAAGTAAAACAGGCCGTGCAGCAGCAATTCGGGAAAAACGCACAGGAGTACGTGCAGAGCAAAACCCACGCGCAAGGAGCGGATTTGCCGCTTATGATCGAGTGGCTTTCGCCGCAAACAAGCTGGAAGGTGCTCGATATCGCCACGGGGGGAGGGCATGTTGCCCGCACGCTGGCACCGCTTGTCGAGCTTGTGGTCGCGACCGATCTGACCCGCCCGATGCTTGCGGCGGCAGCGCAGGCGAACGAGCAAGCGCCGAACATTTTGTACGTCCAGGCCGACGCAGAGGCGCTGCCGTTTCTGTCCGAAACGTTCGATCTGGTCACTTGCCGGATTGCGGCGCACCATTTTCCAGATCCGGCCGCCTTTGTCCGTGAGACGAGTCGCGTGCTGCGCCCGGGCGGACGGTTTTTGTTCATCGACAACGTAGCGCCGGAGGAAGAACAGCTCGCGGACTTCGTGAACCAGGTAGAGAAGCGGCGCGACCCAAGCCACGTGCGCTGCCTGTCGGTGAGCGAGTGGAGAGCGCTGCACGCGGCTTGCGATTTGCAGGAGCGGCAGGCACGGCTGCGGAAAAAACAGTTTGCCTTTTTGCCCTGGGTACAGCGGATGTCCGAATCACCGGAGCAGGAGCAGGCAGTCGAGCGAATGCTCCTGGAGGCGACTGCAGAGCAGCAACACTATCTCGGCGTGAAAATCGAGC
Source organism: Brevibacillus sp. FW301-21C12A (assembly GCF_058788915.1). NCBI lineage: Bacteria > Bacillati > Bacillota > Bacilli > Caryophanales > Paenibacillaceae > Brevibacillus > Brevibacillus sp. FW301-21C12A. The sequence goes on along the minus strand of NZ_JBYTBG010000004.1, from coordinate 182,049 downwards.
AAGGAAGAGTTGTGGCGCATCAGATTGATGAATGGATGGTAATGTGCCAAAAAAAGGGAGGAAATGACGATGAGTAACCAGTTTGAATGGATCGGCTTGGATCACGTCCAGTTGGCAGCCCCGCCAGGAGCGGAAGAGGAGGCACGGCGCTTTTTCACAGGCTTGCTCGGCATGCCGGAAGTGCCCAAGCCGGAAAAGCTCCGGGCGCGCGGCGGCGCATGGTTCCGCTGCGGCGCCCAATTGATTCACCTCGGAATCGAGCAGGGCTTTGTTCCGGCGAAAAAAGCGCACCCTGCCTTTGTCGTGCAAAACATCGAGGCGCTGATCGCGCATTTGGAGCAGGCGGGCGTACCGATTCGGCTCGACGATGAAATCCCCGGGCTTGTCCGCTTCTTTACCGAAGACCCATTCGGAAACCGTCTGGAGTTTATGGAGGCGAAGTAGCATGAAAATGGATTTTCACGCCAAGGAAAACGAAGACAGCTACACAGGTCGAGCGGCAGACGCCACGTGGGCGAGCACCATGCTGTCTGTCGTCGATCCGCGCGACAAGCGCGTGGTCGATATCGGCTGCGGAGGCGGCATCTACAGCAAGGCGTGGGCGAAGCTGGGCGCTGCAAGCGTCACCGGAGTCGATTTTTCCAGCGTGATGCTGGCAGCGGCGCAAAAGCAATGCGCAGACGAGCCGCGCATCTCGTTCGTGCAGGGCGATGCGCTGGAAACCGGGCTGCCTGACGGCTGTGCCGATATCGTCTTTGCCCGGGCGCTGATTCACCATCTCCACGATCTGCGCGGATTTTTTTCCGAAGTAAAACGACTGCTCGCTACCGGCGGCATTTGTCTGATTCAGGATCGAACGATTGACGACTGTGCCGTCCCGGCTTCCCAAACGCATCTGCGCGGCTATTTTTTCGAGCAGTTTCCGCGATTGCTTGAAGTCGAGGCCAAGCGTCGCCCGGCTGATCGGACGGTCCGGGCAGCGATGCAGCAGGCTGGACTTGCAAAAATCGAGCGGTTGTCGCTCTGGGAGGTCAGGCGCGTCTATGGCACTCTCGATGAGCTGGCGCGTGATTTGCGCTCGCGCAAAGGGCGTTCTTTGCTCCACGAGCTGACGGACGCCGAGCTGGAGCAGTTGGTGGACGCGATTTGCCTGAAGCTGTCCGGACATGAGACGATCAGCGAGCAGGATCGCTGGACGATATGGATAGGCAAATAAGTTTGTGGCACAATAAAAATAAACGTAATTGTGAATTTGTTTGTCACAAATTTGGATATGCTTGTCTCTTAATACGCGAGGATATATAATAATATTGCCATTGTATTATCGGTTAGCGTCATCATGGTGAAGGAGTTGTCGTACATGAAGATTGTGTTGTTTGATATTTTGATGTTCGTCTTCACGTTTTTTATCGCTTGGGGCTGTTTGAACTCGATTAAGGCGAAAAACAAATTCGCAATCGGATTTGGCTTGCTTTCGCTGGCGGTTTTCCTGTTTGCTGACGGTTTGATTATTTACTACATAACAAAGGGAGCCTAGTCAACAAGGCTTTCCGTCCGGCCAAAAAGAGGTTGTGCGATTCCTGCACAGCCTCTTTTTTGCATGCTCCAAGGAAATTTTTAGCATACTATTCCTGGAGGTGGAAAAGATGGGCAAGCGAAAACGTCTCGATTTTCTTACCTATACGGGAGTGATTGCTGCTGACCGCAAGACGAAGCAGCTTTGCAAACGGCTCCACCCCCACCATATCGCCGTCATCGATCATCCCGATGTGGATGAGATGGCGGCCAGGTCCTTGCTGGAAGCGGGGGCGAGGGTAGTTGTCAACCTGTCCGCTTTCATGACAGGACAGTATCCAGCCGAAGGAGCGCGGCTCTTGCTGCGAGCGGGCGTCGCTTTGTACGAGGCAGAGCGCGAGCCGGCAGAGCCGACCGCGTTGGAAGCGTGGAACGGCCAATTTGCAGCCATCCGTGAAGGCAGTCTGTACTTGAAACGAAAGGCGCAATGGGAGCTTGCCCTGTCGCTTCGCCACGTCACAGTGGAGGCGGTGCTCGGGAAGTGGGCCGAGGCGCAGAGCAGGCTGGATGATACGCTGTCCTTATTTATTGATAACACGCTCATGTACGCCAATAAAGAAAAAGACTTGTTTTTAAAGCCGCTCTGTCCCATGCCGCTGCGGACCAGACTGGAAAAACGGCACGTCGTCGTCGTCGTCCGCGGCAAGCATTACAAGGAAGATTTGCAGACGCTCTCCTCCTACATACGCGAATGCCGGCCCGTGCTCATCGGGGTCGACGGGGGAGCGGACGCTCTTTTGCAAGCGGGGTACAAGCCCGACCTGATCGTCGGCGACATGGACAGCATCTCGGACAAGGCGCTCTTGTGCGGGGCCGAAATCGTCGTCCACGCCTTTGTCGACGGGCTTGCTCCCGGAAAAACCAGAGTCGAGCAGCTCGGGGTGGCGCATCACGTCCTGCCTGCGCCTGGCACGAGCGAAGATGTGGCGATGCTGTTGGCCTATGAGAAAAAAGCAGAGCTGATCGTGACGATTGGTGCCCATACGAACATGATTGATTTTCTGGAAAAAGGCCGCAAAGGGATGGCCAGTACTTTGCTGGTGCGCACGAAGATCGGCCCCAGGCTGATTGACGCCAAAGGAGTCAGCCAGCTCTACCAGCCGACTGGCTCGTGGAAGCTGTGGGGCTGGTGCATGGCGGCGATGCTGTTGCCTGTCACCGCTGCGCTGATGATTCATCCGATCGCCCGTCACGCGGCGCAAATGCTCTGGACGCAATGGCGGACCTGGGCTTTTTAAGGAGGCGCTATGATTTCTTTTCGGTATCATCTGATTACGTTGGCAGCCGTATTCGTTGCGCTTGGCGTCGGCATCCTGCTGGGAGGAACGGCGGGTCATCCGTGGTTTTCTGAGGGCGCCCAGGAAATTTTGGCGAAAATGGAGGCCAAATACGACCGGGCGCTGAAAAGCAACCACGATTTGAAGCAGCAAATCAATCGGCTGCTGCAGGAAGTGGAGCAACGCAACCAGGAAGTCGTCCACATGATGGCGATGCGCTACGGCAATGATCTCGCAGGGAAAAAAGTGTACGTCTGGCAGGATACAGACAAGGAAGCCAAAGAGATTACCCGGCTGATGCATTCGGTAGGCATCAACGTCGTCGCCTATGAACGGGGCGGGACTTGGGAGGACGGCTTGCTGCTTGTGGTCGCGGGCCAGCCGCCGCCATGGCTGGAGCAGCGGGCGGGCACGGGCAAATGGCTGCTGGTGGAGCAGGTGCCGGATTCGTTGGCCAAGCAATGGGCCTTGCTGGAAAAGGTGCAGCAAACCATGACAGAAATGAGGGTCGCGCGTGAAAAAAGTTAGCGTCATCATTCCTGCCTACAACGAAGCCGACGCGATCGGAGCGACGCTGCGAGCGATTCGCGAACGGCTTTTCTGCCATGAGCTGATTGTCGTCGACGACGGCAGCGAGGACGAGACGGCTGCTCTCGCCAAAAAGTGGGCCGATCTCGTCATTACCGTGCCGCAAAACCGGGGCAAAGGCGCTGCCGTCCAACTCGGCTGGCAACGGGCAAACGGCGATGTCGTCATGCTGCTGGATGGCGATTTGCGCGAGAGTGCGGCAGAGGCCGAGCATCTGCTTGCCCCTGTGATGGAGGATGCCTGCGATATGGCGATCGCGATTCTGCCTTCCCCGAGGCAAAAAGCGGGAATGGGTCTGGCAAAAGGGCTGGCTCATCGAGGGATCAAGTGGCTGACGGGCTTTGAGGCAAGCGCGCCCTTGTCCGGTCAGCGGGCCATTCGCCGCGACCTGTTGCAAAAGCTGGGGAAAATCGACAAAGGCTTCGGCATCGAGGTAAGTCTTACGGTAGATGCCTTGCGTGCAGGCTATCGCATCCGGGAAGTGCCCGTCGGGTTTTTTCACCGGGAAACGGGCAACGACTGGCGAGGCTACTCTCATCGCGGCAAAGAGTTTGTCGCCATCGGCCGGACGCTCTGCACAAAGTGGTGGGAGGGAAAGCCATGGCTGCACACGCCGTGATACTCGCGCTTTTCAGCGCACTCGTGTTGCCGCTCGTCCTGCAGCGTCCCATGCTCAGTTTCTGCTCGCAGATTCTCGCCAAAAAGCGCATGACCCGGCCTAATTATCGCGGCGAGCCAGTGCTGACGGCAGGCGGGCTGGTGCTTGTGGCGAGCATGGCCGTGACGATTCTCGTCCAGCTTCTGCTTCTCGCGCTTGCAGACGCTCCGCGCGAGGTGCTGGTGCAAGGCTTGCTGCTCGCCTGCGGAATGGCGGCGATGGCGTGCTGGGGCTGGATCGACGACAAGGCTGGTGACCGGATCACGAAAGGATTTCGCGGCCACTTCGGCGCGCTTTTGCGCGAGAGGCGCGTGACGAGCGGGATGGGCAAGCTGATTGGCGGCGGGCTGACGGCTGTCAGCGTATCGCTGTTCGTTTCGGCCGGCTTCTGGCCGTGGCTGGTCGCTTGCGGCTTGCTGGCGATTTCCCCGAACATCCTGAACCTGTTTGATTTAAGACCGGCGCGCGCGATCAAAGTGTTTTGGCTGCTCGTGTCGCTGGCTGCCATCGGGAGCGTTTCGGGGGGGACAACGGGGGAGCCGTCTGCGGTCTGGCTGTTTCTTCTGCCGGTTCTCGTCGCGACGGTTTTGTTTTTTCCGCACGATGCAGGCGGCCGGATCATGCTCGGGGATACCGGAGCGAATGCGCTCGGCTTTGCCATTGGCTATACATACGCGACGGCGACGCCGCTGTTTTGGCAAGCCGCCTTCCTGTGCGGCTTCGTCGCGCTTCAGGTCGCGGCCGAGTTCGTCTCGTTTTCGCAGGTCATTGAACAAAAAGCGTGGCTCAAAAGGCTGGACGAGTGGGGAAGATGAGCGCAATCAAAAACAGGCAGATTTTCACCTGCCTGTTCTACTCGTCGTCTTCTGCCTCGCGAATCATGAAGCGGGGTTGTACCCGATTTTTTTTGCGTTCGTGGTGCAAAATGAACCCGGCAATAAACAAGACGGGAATGGCGAAAGCAAGGACGCCGAGAATGAGCTTTCCCCACAGGAAGCTGACATCGGGTGCCGTCGAATAAAAAAAGGCGTCGCGGATCAGCTTGATCCCGTACATGGCAATCGCAGCCGGAATGACCATGATTAAGAGGGCAATGACTTTCTGTACGATCACTGGTGGTTCACACCTTTCTCTCTCATTCTTTCATCATATCGGATGCCAGTATGCTTGTCCACCGTCCGTCCCTGTGCACACGAGCGAGCGCACGTTAGGGAAGAGAGCCTGTCCATCAACGGTTTGTTGCAGTACAATGGTAACGAGTAAGATGAAAAGCGAGGGGTCTAGCGCATGCACAAGCTGCTTATAGTAGGTGCTGGACGAGGCGGTACGGCTCTGCTGCGGACGCTGAACCAGATGGACAGGCTGAAAATTGTCGCCGTGGTCGATCGGCGGCCAGACGCTCCCGGAATTGAGCTGGCGAGATCGCTGGGCATCAAGGTCGATTCGGATTACCGCCCTTATTTGGACGACGAGCTGGACGTGATTTTGGAAGCGACAGGGGACATGGAAGAATACGAGCAGCTCCGCCAGTTAAAGCGGGAAAAGACGGTGCTCATTCCGGGCACTTTCACGCGAATTGTCATGCGGCTCATCCGCGAGCGCGACAAGCTGATCGCGGCGATGATGCAAAACCAGCGCGAGCGCGAGACGATGCTCGACTCTACGCACGATGCCATTATCGGCGTCAATCGGCAAGGAGTCATCACGTTGTTCAACAAGGCGGCCGAACGCCTGATGGACATCGAGGCAAGCGAAGTGCTGGATACAAAAGTATCCGAGCGCATCCCCAACACCAGACTACATATTGTATTAGAGACAGGCTGCCCTGAGCTGAACCAGGAGCAGATTTTGCCGAACCAGACGCGCATTATCACGAACCGCGTCCCCGTGCGCAACGACAAAGGGGAAGTGGTCGGAGCCGTGGCGATTTTCCGCGACATTACCGAGGTGATGGCGCTCGCTGAAGAAGTGACCAATCTCAAGGAACTGCAGAGCATGCTGCAAGCGATCATTCAATCCTCGGACGAGGCGATCTCGGTCGTGGATCAGAACGGCATCGGCTTGTTAATCAATCCGGCGTACACGAGACTGACGGGGCTGACGCCGGACGATATTATCGGCAAGCCGGCTACGGTCGACATTTCCGAAGGCGACAGCATGCACATGCAAGTGTTGAAAACGAAGCGGCCTGTCCGGGGCGTCCCGATGAAGCTCGGGCCGAAGCGCAAGGACGTGGTCGTGAACGTCGCTCCGGTCGTCGTCGATGGCGAGCTGAAAGGCAGCGTCGGCGTCATTCACGACGTTTCCGAGTTCAAGCGGCTGACAGAAGAGCTGGAAAAAGCCCGGCGCATCATCCGCACGCTGGAGGCGAAGTACAGCTTCGCGGATATTATCGGCTACAGCGAGCAGATGAAAAGCGCCATCGAGCAGGCGAAAAAAGCGGCGTTGACGCCAGCGACCGTGCTGCTGCGCGGAGAGTCCGGGACGGGCAAGGAGCTGTTTGCCCACGCCATTCACAACGCGAGCGAGCGCAAGTACAACCAGTTTATCCGGGTCAACTGCGCGGCGATTTCCGAGAGCCTGTTGGAGAGCGAGCTGTTCGGCTACGAGGAAGGCGCTTTTACGGGAGCGAGGCGAGGCGGAAAGCGCGGCTTGTTCGAGGAAGCGAGCGGAGGCACGATATTTTTGGATGAAATCGGTGAGCTGTCCATGGGGATGCAGGTCATGCTTTTGCGCGTCCTGCAGGAACGGGAGGTCGTCCGGGTCGGGGGCACAAAGCCGATCAATATCGACGTCCGGGTCATTGCCGCAACCCATGTGAACCTGGAAGCGGCGATTGGCGCGGGACGTTTTCGCGAAGACTTGTACTACCGCCTCCACGTCGTCCCCATCCATATCCCACCGCTCCGCCAGCGGCTGGAAGATATCAAGCCGATTGCGATGTACCTCTTGCGCAAGGCGAATCTGGAATACGGCAGAAACGTCGAGGAGCTGCATGAGGAAACGTTGCAGATGCTGTTGTCCTACCATTGGCCGGGCAATGTGCGCGAGCTGGAGAACGTCCTCGGCAGGGCGATGATACATATGCGCATCAACGAACGCACGATCATGCCTGAGCATTTGCCTCCTTTGGAACGAAAAATCAGCAAGGCCCCAAAGGAAGCAGAGACGACGGCAGGCTCCACGGGGAAAACATTGAAGCAGGCGGTGGAGGAAGCGGAACGTCAACATATTATGCGCGAACTGGCTGCGGCCAAAGGCAATCGGACCTTGGCGGCCAAGCGGCTCGGAATTGCGATCCGCAGCCTGTACTACAAGATGGAAAAATTGGGAATCATGGATCAGCAGGAAGATGTAAAATGAATGCGCAAAAATTTGCGTGCAAATAATTGCGCGTTTGTGCAAAAAACTGCACACTTGACGAATGGAGAATTCATCCACATCCCCTCAAATAAAGCGCTTTCAAAAAACGATTGCGTTGGCATGACTTTTGCATAAACTACTTGGCGGGAAATTCTCCACACGGAGCCCACTGTTAACCCAGAAGAATGATACTAGGGAGGTTTCTTCATTGAACATCTTTGACTACATGCAAAAGTACGATTACGAGCAACTGGTATTTTGCCAGGACGAAAATTCCGGCCTGAAAGCAATCATTTGCATTCATGATACGACACTTGGACCAGCATTGGGCGGCACGCGCATGTGGCCGTACAAAACAGAAGAAGAAGCGATCATCGACGTACTGCGCCTCGGTCGCGGCATGACCTACAAAAACGCGGCAGCAGGGCTTAACATCGGCGGCGGTAAAGCCGTTATCATCGGCGACCCGCGCCAGCACAAGAGCGAAGAGCTGTTCCGCGCGTTTGGCCGCTACATTCAAGGGCTGAATGGCCGCTACATCACGGCAGAGGACGTAGGTACGACTGTCGCGGACATGGATATGATCCACCTGGAGACAGATTATGTGACAGGCGTTTCTCCTGCATTCGGCTCCAGCGGCAACCCGTCCCCGGTAACAGCTTACGGCGTGTACCGCGGAATGAAGGCAGCGGCGAAGCTCGCTTTCGGCTCTGACTCTCTCTCCGGCCGGGTCGTTGCTGTACAAGGCGTCGGGAACGTGGCCTACAACTTGTGCCGCCATCTGCATGAAGAAGGCGCACATTTGATCGTCACCGATATCAATGAAGAAAACGTAAACCGCGCTGTCAACGATTTCGGGGCAAAAGCGGTTGGCGTCAACGATATTTTCGGCGTCGAGTGCGACATCTTCTCGCCTTGCGCACTGGGTGCGATCATCAACGACGACACCATTCCGCTTTTGAAAGCAAAAGTAATCGCAGGTGCGGCGAACAACCAGTTGAAAGAAGAGCGCCACGGCGACCTCATCCACGAAATGGGCCTGATCTACGCGCCAGACTACGTTATCAACGCGGGCGGCGTCATCAACGTGGCTGACGAGTTGCAAGGCTACAACCGCGAGCGCGCCCTGAAAAAAGTAGAAACAATCTACGACACGATCCTGAAAGTGTACGAAATTGCCGAGCGCGACGGCATGCCATCCTACAAGGCGGCTGACCGCATGGCCGAAGAGCGCATTGCCAGCGTAGGCAAATCCCGCAATACGTTCCTGCAAAACGGCAAGACCGTCTACCATCGCTAATCATTGTATAGCGAAAAACACTCCCCTGCTCCCGCTCTTTCCCGTCGACTGGGCGGTCAGGGGGTACATATCCTTTGTTCTTAGAATATTCTCATTCTCAGAAAAACGTAGGCAAGCGACACGAAAAATCAGCAGCCAGCTTTTTCGACTGTCTTCACCCATGTGGGAAGACGCTTCGTATGAAAGGGGAGATCCAGCATGTCTCAAGAATTCGATCTGGTCGTTCTCGGTGGAGGGACCGGCGGTTATGTAGCGGCGATTCGCGCTTCCCAGCTCGGAATGAATGTCGCGATTGTAGAAAAGGAAAAGCTCGGTGGCACATGCCTGCACCGCGGCTGCATCCCGTCCAAGGCGCTGTTGCGCAGCGCAGAAGTGTTTTCGACCTTGAAGGAAGCAGACAAGTACGGTGTTTCGGCAGGCGCTGTCGGCTATGACTTCGGCAAAATTCAGGATCGCAAGCAGGGCATTATCGACCAGCTTCACAAAGGGATTCAGTTTTTGATGAAAAAAGGCAAAATCACCGTCTTTGAAGGCTTCGGGCGCGTGATGGGGCCATCCATCTTTTCCCCGCAGGCAGGCGCTGTCCGCATCGAAAAAGAAAACGGCGACCAGGAAATGATCGTGCCGCGCTTTTTGCTGCTCGCGACCGGATCTCGTCCGCGCACGCTTCCAGGGCTGACGATTGACGGGTCCTACGTCGTGACCAGCGACGAGGCGCTGCAATGGGAAAAACTCCCTGAGTCGGTCGTCATCGTAGGCGGCGGCGTGATCGGCGTCGAGTGGGCGTCCATGCTGAACGATTTTGGCGTCGAGGTTACGATTGTCGAGTACGCGGATCGGATTTTGCCGTTCGAAGACGAAGAAGTGAGCAAGGAACTGGCCCGTTTGCTGAAAAAACGCAAAGTCAACATCGTCACTGGCGCGAAAGTTTTGCCGGAGACACTGGAAAAAGGCGAAGGCAAAGTCGTCATTTCCGCGGAGACGAAAAACGGCGTGGACACGTTTACGGCCGAGAAAATTCTCGTATCCGTAGGGCGTCAAGCCAATGTGGAAAACCTCGGCCTGGAAGCGACGGAAATCAAGGTCGAGCGCGGCGTCATCGTCGTCAACGAACATTTCCAGACGGCTGAATCGCATATATATGCCATTGGCGATGTCATTGGCGGCTTGCAGCTCGCTCACGTCGCTTCGCACGAAGGAATTTTGGCGGTCGAGCACATGGCAGGGCTGAATCCGCATCCGCTCGATTACACAAAGGTTCCGAAATGCACGTACAGCCGTCCGGAAGTGGCGAATGTCGGCTTGACGGAAAAAGAGGCGCGCGAACAAGGCTTTGACGTGAAGGTAGGCAAGTTCAGCTTCAAGCCATTGGGTAAAGCGCTGATCCACGGCGAAAATGACGGCTTTGTGAAGCTGGTCGTTGATGCCAAGACAAACGACCTGTTAGGAGTACACATGATCGGCACGCATGTGACCGATATGATTTCCGAGGCGGGCCTTGCCCGGGTGCTGGATGCGACTCCGTGGGAGATTGGACAGACCATCCACCCGCATCCTTCGCTCTCGGAGGCAATCATGGAAGCGGCCCAGGCCGTAGATGGAAAAGCGATTCACAATTAGCAAGGAGGGTATCCACGATGACAACCAAACGGCATGAACAAGTTGGTTTGACTGATGCGCAAGTCTTGGATATGTACTATTACATGCTGCTCGCGCGAAAAATTGACGAGCGCCAGTGGCTGTTGAATCGAGCGGGCAAAGTGCCGTTCGTCATTTCTTGCCAGGGGCAGGAGGCGGCTCAGGTAGGGGCGGCTTTCGCGCTGGAGACAGACAAAGATTTCTTGTGCCCGTACTACCGCGACCTCGGTCTGGTGCTCGTATTCGGCCAGACGGCGCGTGACTGCATGCTCTCCGCTTTTGCCAAGGCAGAAGACCCGAACAGCGGCGGACGCCAGATGCCAGGGCACTTCGGCGGTAAAAAATACAACATCCTGACAGGCTCCAGCCCGGTAACGACACAAGTTCCGCACGCAGTCGGCATGGCGCTGGCAGGCAGAATGCAAAACAAAGACTTTGTCGTGTACACCTCCTTCGGCGAAGGCTCCAGCAACCAGGGGGATTTCCACGAGGGAGCCAACTTCGCGGGCGTGCACAAGCTCCCGGTCATCTTTTTCTGTGAAAATAACAAATACGCGATCTCCGTTCCGCTGAAAAAGCAGCTCGCTTGCGAAAGCGTAGCAGACCGGGCGATTGGCTACGGCTTCCCGGGCGTCAGCGTAGACGGCAACGATCCGATTGAAGTGTACCGCGTCATGAAGGAAGCGGTGGACCGCGCTCGCCGCGGCGAAGGGCCGACATTGATCGAAGCGGTGATGTATCGTCTGGTACCGCACTCCAGCGACGACGACGACCGCGTGTATCGCACGCGGGAAGAGGTAGAAGAAGCGAAGAAAAAAGATCCGCTGATCGTTTTTGCCGCTTATTTGCGAGAAATCGGCTTGCTTGATGAAAATACAGAAGCGGATATGCTGGCGCGTGTGCAGCTCGAAGTAGACGAGGCGACCGAGTACGCGGAAAACGCTCCGTATCCGACACCTGAATCGACATTGACACACGTCTACGGGAACTAAGGGGGGAACTTTCATGGCAGTCATTTCGTTTATTGATGCGATTACGATGGCGATGCGCGAAGAGATGCGTCGCGATCCGAATGTATTTGTCCTCGGTGAAGACGTCGGGGTGCGCGGCGGCGTGTTCCGTGCGACCAACGGATTGATTGAAGAGTTCGGCGAGGCGCGCGTGATTGATACGCCGCTCGCAGAATCCGCGATTGTCGGAGTAGGGATCGGGGCGGCGGCTTACGGCATGCGCCCGATTGCTGAAATCCAGTTTGCCGACTTCATCATGCCGGCCGTGAACCAGATTGTCAGCGAAGCGGCGAAAATGCGCTATCGCTCCAACAACGACTGGAATTGCCCGATCACGATCCGCGCTCCGTTCGGCGGCGGCGTACACGGCGCGCTCTACCACTCGCAGTCGGTTGAGGCGATGTTTACGAATGTTCCCGGCTTGAAGGTCGTGGCGCCTTCCACTCCGTACGATGCAAAAGGTCTGCTCAAGGCGGCCATTCGCGACGAGGACCCGGTGCTGTTCTTCGAGCACAAGCGCTGCTACCGTCTCATCAAAGGCGAAGTGCCGGAGCATGACTACGTGCTGCCGATCGGAAAAGCAGATGTCAAACGGGAAGGTACGGACATCACCGTCATTTCCTACGGCCTTGCCCTGCACTTCTGCCTGCAAGCAGCCGAGAAGCTCGCACAGGAAGGCATCAGCGCGCACGTTCTCGATTTGCGTACGCTGTACCCGCTGGACAAGGAAGCGATTGTCGAAGCGGCGTCCAAGACCGGAAAAGTGCTGATCGTGCATGAGGACAACAAGGAGGGCGGCGTCGGCGGAGAGGTAGCGGCAATCGTGGCTGAGCATTGCCTGTTCGATCTGGATGCGCCGATCAAGCGTCTGTGCGGACCGGATGTACCTGCGATGCCGTACAGCCCGCCGATGGAGAAATTTTTCATGCTCAACCCGGAAAAAGTATTGGAAGCAATGCGCGAGTTGGCCAACTTTTAAAGGCGAGGAGGACCAAAGATCATGGCAACGAAAGTACTTATGCCCCAACTCGGCGAGAGTGTGACCGAGGGGACCATCAGCAAATGGTTGGTCAATGTTGGCGACACCGTCAAAAAATACGATCCGTTGGCGGAAGTGACGACAGACAAGGTGAATGCGGAGGTTCCTTCCACCGTATCCGGACGAGTCGCGGAGATCGTCGTTCCCGAAGGAGAAACGGTAGCGGTCGGGACATTGATCCTATATATAGAAGAAAGTGGTGCAGCAGGCGAGTCTGCCAGCCCGGCAGCAGCAGAGGCGCCAGCACCAGCTTCTGCGGCGATTCAGGCGAGCACCGCACCGAGTGCCCCGGCAGCAGCACCCGCTGTACCATCCGCTCCGGCAGCCCGGCAAGCGGCTGGAAACGACGGGACGAAGCAGCGCTATTCGCCTGCCGTCGTGATGCTCTCGCAGCAGCATGGTATTGATCTGTCCCGCGTCGTGGGAACAGGCGCAGGCGGACGGATTACGCGCAAAGACGTGCAAGCGATCATTGACGCGGGCGGCCAAAAGCCGGCTGAGCCAGTGGCAGAGGCAGTTGCACAACCACCTGTGGCAGCGACTCCTGCTCCAGCGGCTGCAACTCCGGCTCCGACAGCAGCTCCGGCTCCGACAGCGCCTGCTGCGACGCCAGCACCTTCCGTCGACATTCCGGTTGCGACTGGCGATCAGATCGTTCCGGTAACGCCAATTCGCCGGACGATCGCCAACCGGATGGTGCAAAGCAAGCACGAGGCGCCACATGCCTGGACAATGATCGAGGTGGACGTGACCAATCTGGTCAACTTCCGCAACCAGGCAAAAGCCGAGTTTGCGAAAAAAGAAGGGCTCAACCTCACCTTCCTGCCGTTCTTTATCAAGGCGGTTGTCGAAGCGCTGAAAGAATACCCGATGATTAACTCGACATGGGCGAACGACAAAATCATCGTGAAAAAAGATATCAATATTTCCATTGCGGTCGCGACAGAGGACGCGCTTTACGTTCCGGTCATCAAGGACGCCGACCAGAAGTCGATTCTCGGCATCGCCAAGGCTGTCGACGATCTGGCTGCACGCACACGCGCCGGCAAGCTGACGATGGACGACATGACGGGCGGTACGTTTACCGTCAACAACACTGGCTCGTTTGGCTCCGTTTTGTCGCAGCCGATCATCAATTCGCCGCAAGCGGCAATTCTCAGCGTGGAATCAATCGTGAAGCGTCCGGTCGTCATCAACGACATGATCGCCGTGCGTTCCATGGTGAACCTGTGCATGTCTTTGGATCACCGCGTGCTCGATGGACTCATTTGCGGACGCTTCCTGCAAAGCGTCAAGCAAAAGCTGGAGAGCATCGGCCCGGATACGAAGCTGTACTGATCGCTCGCCAAAAAGCGAGCAACGCCAACCAGGTCGGGTCCGGCCTGGTTTTTTTATGGCTGCCGAAGAGAGGGGCATTCGCCAGCAAAAAAATTTTCCGATGAACGATTTTTACATGTAACTTTTTCGCGGGTGAATGCGTCTTAGCAATAGTAGCCAAGGAGTCTCTTATCTTCCATAGAAGAGATTCCCTCCAGATATCATTTATGGTAGACTGGTAGCGACCTGCTAGAGAATGATTTCCAGATTATAGGTAAATGTGGGAGGAAAAACATGAAGAAGAGTAAAAAAGCACTGCCAATAGTGCTGGCATCAGCGCTGGCCGCTACACCTTTTGTCGCTGTACCGCAAGAAGCTCATGCTTTGAAAAAAGTGACCGTCAAAGCGGACAACGATGGGGCTGACAAGGATAGCTCTTACGACATCAGCTTTACGTTGGAAGAGGATCTGACCAAGGGAGATACCATTACGATTGAGTTTGATTCCGAATATACCGTGAGCAAAAGCATCAGTTCAAGCGATATAGATGCAAGCTTCAAAGTCAAAAGCGCAAAAGCAAGCGGCAAAAAAGTCATCATTACATTGAACGAAGATCTTGAAGAGGGCGACAAGGTTACTATTACGATCGAAGACGGCATTACAAACCCGGAAGACAAGGGAACTTATGACGTATATGTATCAACCAGCAGCGAAGATGAAGAATACGGCGAAGTCACGATCAAAAGCAGTTCCAGCAGCAGCTCCGGCTCCAGCAAGGACTACTCCGTATCGCTCAGCAGCAAGGCAGCGGGCGAAGCGACAAGCGTCAAGCTGGGCAAAATCTCGCTGAAAGGCAGCGACGAGCTGGAAACCAACGAGTACATCACCGTCATTTTCCCGGATGAAGACATGCTGCCGTCCAAAATCGACGCGGGCGATGTCAAGTTGAACGGCTACTCGGTGAAAACCGTCAGCGTAAAAGATGACGAGGTGGAAATCAAGGTTCCAAGCTCCGTTGCCGGCGATGATTACATCACCCTCGAATTCAGCAAGTCTGCTGGCATCGAAAACCCTAGCGCTGGCAGCAAATACACGTACAAAGTCAAATACGATGGTGTTACATACGAATCTGAACAGTTCGAAATCACCAAATCCGGTTCCAGCACCAGCACAGCGACCAACAGCTTTACGGTCAACCTGTCCGACCCGTCTGCGGGAGCGCGTTCCAGCTACACGTTTGACGCCGACTTCGGCAGCAAACAGTTGAAAGCGGACGAAGAGCTCGTTCTGGAATTCCCGTCTGCCGATATGGTTCCAGGCATTCTGTCTGCCTCTGATTTTACCTTGAACGGCAAAACGGCCAAGCGAGTCAGCGCTTCCGGCAACAAGGTGTACATTACGGCTCCGTCCAACTTCTCTGCCACCAGCGAAGTAAAAGTAGTCGTTTCCTTCTCTGCCTGGATCACCAACCCGAAAACAGCGGGCAGCTACACCTTGAAGGCGACAGCCGCTGGCCGGACTTTGGAGTCCAAGTCGTTCACGATTGGCGGTTCTGTTGTCAATCCGACACCGAACCCGACGCCAACACCTACTCCGACACCAACACCGAACAACACGGTGAATAACAGCACAGCGACCATCGCGCTGACCTCGACAGCGCTTGGCAAGCCGACAGGTGTCAATGTGGCGATCAAAGGTCTCGGCGTAGGACTTGTGAAGCAGCGCGACTTCGTGGAGCTTGTGTTCCCGGCAGGTTACAAGGTTCCGGCGTACATCGCTCCGGCAAACGTAACCGTGAACGGCGTAGCCGCCAACTACGTAGCGGTGCGCGGCCAAAACGTGCTGATTTACCCGTCGCAAGACATTCCGGCAGCGACAGCGGCAAACATCAGCATCAATGCTGCTGCCAACATCGTAAACCCTGCTGTGAAAAACACATACAGCATCAGCGTCTTTACGTCTGAAGAAAAAGGATTGCTGTTTGCGCGCGCAGTAGGCGTCGGAATGCCAGCTCCGGCTCAACCAGCGCCGCAGCCGACACCACAGCCGCAACAGCCAGCCGTGACCGTGCCGACGAATGCAGCGCTGTTCAAGGTGAATACAGCGAACTTCACCTTGCACGGTAAAACCTATCCATTGCAAGTAGCGCCTTATATCGCAAACGGCAATACGACAATGGTACCAGCGCAATTCTTCAAGGAAGCGCTCGCGCTGACCACCCAATGGAACAATTCCACTGTGGCGATCATCAGCGGAACAAAAGTGATGAAGTTCACCGTTGGCTCCAACAAAGCAAGAGTGGGCAACCAGGAAATCACCCTGCCTACGCCTGTCGTGCTGAAAAATGGAATGCCAATGATCCCGGTTCGCACCGTAACCGACAACCTCGGCTACAAAGTAGGCTGGGATGCGAAGACATCCAGCGTCTTCGTTTACAAGTAAAAACAGGCAAGCATTACTGTAGAACGGAAAAACCCCCTGCGCAGCATGTTGGCTGCGGCAGGGGGTTTTTGGCGTACCCGCAGGCGTTTACAGGTAGTAAAAAAACGTAGGCACAACGAGGGAGAGAATCAGCAAGCCAATTAGGATTTTCGCAAACAGCGACTGAAATTTCACGGTGGAAAAACCTCCTTTCAGATCGGAAAATGACCAAATGAGAGGAAAATATCAGGTAATTTCGACTCTAGCTATGCTAGAATGAAAAGAGAACAACCTTGATTGTTTTTTTAGCTTTAACACGAATGCGTGACCTCAACAGGATTGTACCGAAATGTAGCCGAAGAGACAACCATTTGCGAAAAGGATGATGGCTGTGAGCGCACCAAACAAGATTGCCCATATCGGAATTGCGGTAAAAAGTCTGGAGCAGTCGCTCCCTTTTTACACCGAGCAGTTGGGCTTGACATTGGTTGGGACGGAAAAAGTCGAGAGTGAGCAAGTAAACGTAGCGTTTTTGGCGATCGGAGAAAGCCGGATCGAACTGTTGGAACCGCTTTCGGCGGACAGCCCGATTGCCAAGTTCATCGAAAAGCGGGGCGAAGGGGTGCACCATATCGCGTTCGACGTAGATGACGTGGCAAGCCGATTGCAGCAGTTGAAGGAGCAGGGAGTGGCGCTCATTCACGAAGTGCCGAAAGCCGGTGCGCACGACGCTCTGATCGGATTTTTGCATCCGAAGGCGGCGGGCGGCGTCCTGTACGAGCTGTGCCAGTATCCAAAAGCGTAAAAGAATCGCGAGCGATTTCGTAGTAGAAAAAATTTTTTTGCGGTATACTGGAACTTGTGAATATGTACCAAAATCGGGCAAGTAATCGGGAGGTAACGAGTGTGAGTGCGATCAACGAAGAACGTTTGCTAAACGAGTTTCTGGAGCTCGTGCAGATTGACAGCGAAACGAAAAACGAGGCAGCCATCCACAAGGTGCTGAAACAAAAGCTGATCGAGATGGGCTTTACGGTCGAAGAGGATGACGCAGCAGCGAAGACAGGCCATGGCGCCAACAACTTGATTGCGACCTTGGAAGGCACAGGAAACGGTCCGGCGATTTTGTTCAGCAGCCACATGGATACCGTTGTGCCAGGTAACGGCATCAAGCCGCAAATCCGCGATGGCTACATCTACTCTGACGGTACGACCATTCTCGGAGCGGATGACAAGGCGGGGATTGCTGCTATTTTTGAAGGCATTCGCACGCTGAAGGAACAAAACTTGCCCCATCCAACGATCCAGGTTGTCTTGACCGTAGGGGAAGAATCCGGTCTGGTCGGTTCCCGCGCGTTGGACGCAAGCTTGCTCAAGGCGGAGATGGGCTTCATTCTCGACTCTGAAGGCCCTGTCGGCAAAATTACGGTGGCAGGTGCGGGTCAGTACCGGATCGTCACCAAAATCCATGGGAAAGCCGCTCACGCTGGCGTCAACCCAGAGGATGGAATCAGCGCGATCACCGTTGCTAGCAAGGCGATTTCCCGCATGTCGCTGGGACGCATCGACGCGGATACCACCGCGAATATCGGGCGTTTCGAAGGCGGCAAGGCGTACAACATCGTCAGCGATTACGTGGAAATCTGGTCCGAAGCGCGCAGTCTCGTGATGGACAAGTTGGAAGCGCAAGTGAAGAAAATGACGACAGCGTTCGAGGAAGCGGCAGCCGAGATGGGCGCTACTTGCGAGAACAACGTCATCTTCATGTACCACGGCTACAAATTCAATGAAGAAACGCCAGTCGTGCAAAAAGCGATCGGCGCAGTCAAGCGCATTGACCGCAATCCGGAGCTTGTCGCAAGCGGCGGCGGCAGCGACGGCAACGTGTTCAACGGCTACAACATCCCGAGCGTGAACTTTGCCATCGGCTACGAGGAAATTCATACGAAAAACGAGCGCATGCCAATCGCTGAACTGAACAAAGCAGCCGAGCTGGTGCTCGCTATCATCGCAGAAGTACAAGAACAGTAGGAACAGGCTGGCGGAATCCCGATGGGGGTTCCGCTTTTTGCTTTTTTGCGAATGGATGATTGGGACAAACGTTGTCTGTCATAGACTGTAGGAAGGAGCGGGACGAGGGGGAGGAGCATGCTGTATCTGGTGACGGGCACGGTCATTCGTATAGGAGAAAAGCACGCGGGAATGCAAGTGCTGGAGGTCGAGTTGGCTGCTTGCGCCGGGGAGGAAGCTGGCCCGCAGAAGGCACTTTCGTTTGCCCAGGAGGACTACCGCATCGGCGATACGCTCCTGCTCAATACGACGGCGCTGCGCCTGCAACTCGGGACGGGCGGGTTTCATCTGGTCGTCGGCAAGACTGGGGAAGAGGCAAGCCGCGACGTCATGCCGAGCAAATGGGGACATATTATGAAAATGCGCTATTCGCCCTGGCAGTTGGCAGTGGATGCGGTCGAAGAACAGGCCAGCCCTTTTCACGACTTGTTTCGGCAGCCGGACCTGTCGCTGGACGGTACGCCTGTGCTCATCGGCGAGCTGCACAGCCTGCTGCCGCCGGCAATACTTGCGCTCAAAGAAAACGATCCGCAACTGCGGTTAGTCTATGTCATGCCCGATGCGGCTTCGCTGCCGATTGCGCTTAGCCGTCACGTCCAACAGTTGTCCCGGTCGGGCAACTTGACGGCGACGATTACGACGGGACATGCGTGGGGCGGCGATCGCGAGGCGGTGACGATTCATAGCGGTTTGCTGGCCGCGCGCCATGTGGAGCGGGCCGATGTCATCGTCTGCATGCTTGGCCCGGGCGTTGCGGGAACGGGCACTTCCTACGGTTTTTCCGGCGTCCAGTTGGCAGAAGTGATTCACGCCGTGTCGGCACTGGGAGGCACGCCTTTTTTTATTCCGCGCATCAGCTTTGCCGACCAGCGCAGTCGCCATTACGGCATCAGCCATCATACGACTGCGATCCTCGGCAGATTTGCCCTCTGCCCCGTGCTGGTGACGTTGCCGCGGCTTGGCGACGAGCGCGATGCGATTATCGAAGAGCAGCTCGCAGCGATTACAGACAGCCGGGCCGGACACAGGCTGGCATATGGACCAGCGCCGTCTGTCGCGCGCCTCGATGCGCTGGAAAAAGGCTACGGCTTGTCCTTTTCCACAATGGGCAGAAGCTGGAGAGAGGACCCGGTTCCGTTTCAGACGGCTGTTTTGGCCGCCGATCTTTTGGGGAAAAGCCTGTCGTATCCGGCGGAGGCGCTCAGCGGCGAGCAGCGTTTGTCCGCTTCGTCAAATACTCTTGAAGCGTTAGCTCTTTATTTGACCAGGAGCGGAGAGCGGCCTTGATTTCCCATGCTTTTCCAACCATCCGCAATTGCTTTTCGCTGACATAGGTTTTCATTCACAATCTCCTCCGATACAATGAGTGTGGACAAGCTTTATGCTCCCAACTTATGGAGCGAGGAATCGAATTAGAACGACCAAGCTGAAAAAAAGGATGATGAATGTGAGCAAGCAAGACCACTTGTACGAAAAAACGATTGCCAGCCAGCCGATTTACGAGGGACGGATTATCAGTCTGAAGGTCGACGAGGTGCTTTTGCCAAACGGACATACAGCGAAGCGGGAGATCGTCAATCACCCGGGAGCGGTTGCCGTCATGGCGCTGACGGATGACAACAAGCTGGTGGCGGTGCGGCAATTTCGCAAGCCGCTGGAGCAGACGATTGTCGAGATTCCCGCAGGCAAGCTGGAGCCGGGAGAAGAGCCACTGACTTGCGCCAAGCGCGAATTGGAAGAAGAGACAGGCTATGTGGCGAGCCACTACGAGCCGCTCAGCTCGTTTTACACCTCGCCAGGCTTCGCCGACGAGATTTTGCATGTGTTTGTCGCGACAGGGCTGAAAAAAGGCGAGAGCAAGCCGGACGAGGATGAGTTCGTGGACGCGCTTGAGCTGACACTGGAGGAAGCGCACGCCTTGCACCGCAGCGGGGAGATTCGCGATGCGAAAACGGTAGTGGCGCTGTTTGCCTGGGAGAACATGCTGCTACGAAAGCAGTTGAACGGGTAATGCAGACTTATTTTTGCGACATGCACATCCACATAGGCGGAACGTGGACCGGAAAGCCCGTGAAAATTACCGCGTCGCGCCAGATGACCTTGACGAAAATTTTGGAGGAAGCTTCGGAAAAAAAGGGAATGGATGTCATCGGGATTATCGACGCGCATTCGCCGGAGGTGCAGGACGAGCTAATGTCTCTGTTGGAGGCGGGAGCGGCGACGGAGCATGCGGACGGAGGGATTTTATACAAAGGGACGATGCTGATTCTCGGCTGCGAGCTGGAAATCAAGGAGCCGGGGCGGGGAGCGGCTCACTTCCTCGTCTACTTGCCGAGGCTGGCTAACATGCAGCAATGGA
Source organism: Brevibacillus sp. FW301-21C12A (assembly GCF_058788915.1). Classification (NCBI taxonomy): domain Bacteria; kingdom Bacillati; phylum Bacillota; class Bacilli; order Caryophanales; family Paenibacillaceae; genus Brevibacillus; species Brevibacillus sp. FW301-21C12A. The sequence goes on along the minus strand of NZ_JBYTBG010000004.1, from coordinate 161,434 downwards.
CCCGCTGGCTTGCCGAGCGCTGCAAAAATGTCCAGCTCAGCTCCCAGCGCGTGGCTGCCCGGATTGGCGAGCTGCAGGATGCCGTGGAACAGTTGGGCGGGATGCTCATTCCGGCGCACATTTTCACCCCGCACAAAGGGCTGTACGGAAGCTGTACAGATCGGCTGGCGGATGTGCTCGACCCGTCCCGCATCTACGCTGTAGAGCTTGGGCTGAGCGCGAATACGGACATGGCGGATCGGCTGTCCGAGCTGCACGCCAAAACGTTTCTCACCAATTCCGATGCGCACTCCCTCGACAAAATCGGCCGAGAGTATCAAAGCATAGCGATGGAAGCGCGTTCGTTCGCCGAGTGGGCAAAAGCGATTCGCCGCGAGGGCGGCAGAGGGGTGACGGTGAATTACGGCCTGCATCCGCAACTGGGCAAATACCACCAAACCGCTTGCCAGGGCTGCCAGTCGCTTTTGCCAGCAGACGCAAAAGGGAGATGTCCCGAGTGCGGACACAAGCGGATCGTGCGCGGCGTGGCTGCGCGCATCGACGAGCTGGCAGACCGGGAAGCCGGAGCGCACCCTGCGTTTCGCCCGCCTTATATCGAGCAGTTTCCGCTGGAATTTATCCCGGGAGTCGGGCCGAAGCTGCTCGCCAAGCTGTATCACGCGTTTGGCACGCAGATGAATGTCGTGCACCGAGCGACAGAGGAAGAACTGGCACATGTCGTCGGCGAAAAAATTGCCAAGCTGATCGTGGCAGGCAGAGCAGGTTGTTTGAACGTGCAAAAAGGCGGCGCGGGAACTTACGGAAAGGTGATCTTGTCCTAACTGTCATAGCCCCTCATCAGCCCGCATAAGCTGTACAGTAATCAGCGAAGCGGGAGGGGACGAACCGTGCGTTCACGAGTCGGACAAACTATCCAATCCTATATGAGAGAACATCAGTCGCTCTATTGGTTTACGATTGTCCTGTTTACCATGGGGATTATTTTCGGTGCCGTGCTCGTCAACTCGCTGCCACTTTCGCAAAAGCAGGAGCTGTACGGTTTTCTGCAATATTTTTTTAACAGCCTGAGCACGAGCGGCATCCCGGAGACGAGCGCCCATTTTCAGCAGTCGTTCGGGCATTATGCGAAAACGGTCGCGATCATGTGGGTGCTGGGCTTATCCATTATCGGCCTGCCGATGATTTTGCTGATGCTGTTTCTCAAAGGAGTCGTCGTCGGATTTACCGTCGGCTTTTTAGTCAGCCAGTTGCAGTGGAAAGGCGTGACGTTCGCCATGCTCGGCGTACTCCCGCAAAATTTGCTCGTCGTTCCGGCTCTGTTCATCATCGGCGTGAGCGGAATTTCTTTTTCTCTCCGGCTGATCCAGACCCGGCTGTTGAGCAAGCGCGATGTCATTGCCCCGCATTTCATGGGCTATACCGTGCTGGTCATTTCCATGCTGGGCGTGCTGACGCTGGCCGCTCTGTTCGAGACGTTTGTGTCGCCGAGACTGATGCAGCTCGTGCTCAATTAAGAATAATTATCAGGTAAGAACTCATGCATTTGACTTATTCGACGCCCCTCTACTATAATAGGAACAGGTTTCATGCGAGCGGGGAGGGGCATTAATGTTGGAAGAAAAATTAGAGAAGATCAAGCAACAGTTGCATTCACAAAACTACAAGCTGACACCACAGCGTGAAGCCACTGTTCGCGTCTTGCTGGAAAATGAAGAAGATCACTTGAGTGCGGAAGATGTTTATTTGCTGGTGAAGGATAAAGCGCCCGAAATCGGGCTTGCGACTGTATACAGAACTCTTGAGCTTTTGAGCGACTTGAAAATCCTTCATAAAATGAACTTCGGCGATGGGGTAGCCAGATACGACCTTCGCGATGACAATGCGGCTTACCACCACCATCACCTCATTTGCCTCAACTGCGGCACTGTGGACGAGATTTTTGAAGACTTGCTTGTCAGTGCAGAAGAAAAGGTCAAGAATGTTTACAACTTTGCTATTACCGACCACCGTCTTACCTTTTACGGGATTTGCGGTCGCTGCATTGACAAAGTAAACGTGGAGGACTTCAAATAAGCCAACTTCTCTGGGAACGGAGAAGTTTTTTTCTTTTCTCTTTCGGCGCTTTTGTAATGGCCGACGTTTTCCTGTGGCATCCTAGAACAGTACATGGAGACAGGAGGCGAGATGGCTTTTGATTATTGGCGTACCGAAAGAGATCAAAAATAACGAAAACCGCGTCGGGCTTACTCCTGCTGGCGCCAGCTCCTACAGGCAAGCAGGACACCGCGTGCTGGTAGAGACGCAGGCGGGAGTAGGCTCCGGCTTTACCGATGAAGACTATGCCGCAGCAGGGGCGGAAATTCAGCCGTCGGCAGAGGAAGTGTGGAAAAACGCCGACATGATCTGCAAGGTCAAGGAGCCGCTGCCTGACGAGTACCCGTACTTCCGGGAAAACCTGATTCTGTTTACGTATCTGCACCTCGCGCCGGAGCGGGAGCTGACCGAGCAGTTGCGGGCGAAAAAAGTGGTGGCAATCGCCTACGAGACGATCCAGACCGACAGCGGGGCACTGCCGCTGCTCATGCCGATGAGCGAAGTGGCGGGGAGGATGTCCGTTCAGATCGGGGCGCAGTTTCTGGAGAAGCCACACGGCGGAAAAGGCGTCCTTTTGGGCGGGGTCCCCGGTGTTTTGCCTGGGCGCGTCGTCATTGTAGGCGGGGGCATCGTCGGGACGAATGCGGCGCGAATGGCGATCGGGCTTGGGGCCAATGTCAGTTTGCTCGACATTAACGCCAACCGGCTGCGCGAACTGGATGAAATGTTTGGCGGCAGGCTGCAGACGCTGATGTCCAACTCCTACAACATCGCCGAAGCGGTAAAAGACGCGGATTTACTGATTGGAGCCGTGCTCATTCCCGGCGCCCGCGCTCCGCGGCTGGTCACGGAGGAGATGGTCAAGACGATGTCGCCTGGCTCGGTCATTGTCGACGTGGCAATCGATCAGGGCGGCTCCATCGAGACGGTCGACCGCATATCCACCCACAGCGACCCGACGTATGTCCGGCATGGCGTCGTCCACTATTCGGTGGCCAACATGCCAGGGGCGGTACCGCGCACCTCGACGATTGCGTTGTCCAACGTGACGCTGCCGTACGGGCTTTTGCTCGCCAACAAAGGGTATCGGGCGGCGATTTCCCAGCATCGGGCCTTGGCGCGCGGGGTCAACGTGCTAAACGGACATATCGTTTACGAGGCTGTCGCCCGTTCGTTGAACTTGCCGTACACGCCGCTCGACGATGTGCTGCAGGAGCTTCCGCTGTAGAGCCGCATGGGCGAAGAGACAAGTGCATACATATGAAGAGAGCAGGGAGGTGGACAGATGGGGTTCCCGTATCGCCGGATGATGGAGGCGCTTCGCTTTTTGCTGTTATTCGTGACGTGCTCATTGCTCTCTTACGGTATCATCACGTTGCTTGCGGAAAAATTGCTGCCGGCCGACCCATACCACGAGCCGCACGGGAATGCCGTGAAGGTCGTGAAACTGATTAATTCCCCGCAAACACAGGACCTGGACGGCTACCTCGCGCGGTTGCAGTTGTTTTATTTGACGGGAGAGTAAATGCACTTTTTTGTGTGCGGGCAGCAGGAGATTTTTACTCGATGTGGAAAGCAATACAGGATACTTATCACCTGAAGGGGACAGCTTCATGGACAGTCTGATTGATCTATTTATCCATTTCCTCGCTGTGGAAAAGGGGCTATCGCGCAACACCCTGGAATCGTATCAGCGGGACATGGTCGCCTATACCTCGTATTTGCACGAGCAGGGCGTGACCCGGATCGAGGAATCAACGCGGACGCACATCATCGGCTACTTGCTCGTCCTGCGGGAAAAGGGGCGGGCAACCGCGACGCTTTCGCGCAATATGGCATCCATTCGCGCTTTCTACCAGTTTCTCGTTCGGGACAAAATCATCGACAAAGATCCTTCGATCCACCTGGAGACGCCCAAAATCGAAAAGCGCTTGCCAAAAGTGCTCTCGGTTGACGAAGTGGAGCGGCTTCTGGACAGTCCCCCTGTCAATCACCCGGCCGGGCTGCGGGACAAGGCGATGCTGGAACTGCTGTATGCGACAGGCATCCGCGTCTCTGAGCTGGTCAATCTGGACAAAGCGGATGTCAATCTGGATATGGGCTTTGTCAAATGCATGGGAAAAGGCTCCAAGGAACGGATTATTCCGCTTGGCTCCGTCGCCATTCAGATGGTCCGGCACTATTTGCAGGCAGGACGTCCCAAGCTGGTGAAGGGGACGGGCGAGTCAGCCTTGTTTCTCAATCATTTGGGCAAGCAGATCACGCGTCAGGGCTTTTGGAAAATTATCAAGCGCTATGCCGCGAAAGCGAATATCCGGGCGGAGATTACGCCGCATACCTTGCGTCATTCTTTTGCCACCCACCTGTTGGAAAACGGGGCGGACTTGCGCTCGGTACAGGAGATGCTCGGGCATGCGGATATTTCCACGACACAAATCTACACGCATGTGACCCGGACGAGGATCAAGGACATTTATGCCAAAACGCATCCGCGAGCGTAATGCCGATGCGGCTTGGGATACGATGAAGATACCCCCGACAACGCTAGACAAAAGAAACACAGATGACTCCGCCCGAGTCCGAGGCGGAGCAAGCTTATCTCCATCAGGTCAGACGTCTGACGACCTGGGATGAAACTTTATCCATTTTTTGAACTGGAGGCGTTAACATTGCGTTATTCACGTGTATTTCTGATCGTTATGGATAGCGTGGGAATCGGCGAACAGCCAGATGCTCCCAAATTCCGCGATGAAGGAGCCAACACGCTCGGCCATATCGCGGAGCGCGTCGCAGGCTTTGCTTTGCCGAACCTGCAAAAGCTCGGGCTCGGAAATATTGCCCCGCTAAAAGGCGTCCCTGCTGCGGAAGCTCCAGCCGCCCACTATGGGAAAATGCAGGAAATTTCCATGGGAAAAGATACGACGACAGGCCACTGGGAGATTATGGGCTTGCACGTCGCAACGCCGTTTCGGACGTATCCGGACGGTTTTCCAGCCGAGCTGATCGCGGAATTTGAACAGCGCATCGGGCGGAAGGTGCTTGGAAACAAAGTCGCTTCCGGTACGGATATTCTCGACGAGCTGGGCGAAGAGCACATGAAAACAGGGGCTGTCATTGTGTACACGTCTGCTGATAGCGTTTTCCAGGTGGCTGCCCACGAGGAAATCGTGCCGTTGGAGGAGCTGTATCGCATTTGCCAGGTGGCGCGCGAGCTTACTTTGCGGGATGAGTTTGCCGTGACGCGCGTGATCGCCAGACCGTTTGTCGGAGAGCCGGGCAACTTCACACGCACCGCCAATCGCCATGACTACTCCGTCAAGCCGTTCGAGCCGACCGTGATGAACCGTTTGCAGGATGCCGGACTGACCTCGATCGCGATCGGCAAAATCAGCGACATTTATGCCGAGGAAGGAATCACGCAGTCGATCCGAACCAAAGATAACATGGATGGCGTAGACCAATTGATCGGCACGATGAAGCAGTCGTTTACAGGTCTGTCGTTCGTCAACCTCGTCGACTTTGATGCGAAGTTCGGACATCGCCGCGATCCGGAAGGGTACGGCCAGGCGCTGATGGAGTTCGATGCCCGCATTCCGGAAATTTTGGCCGCCATGCGAGAAAACGACCTGCTCGTGATTACCGCTGACCACGGCAACGATCCGGTCCACCACGGAACCGACCATACGCGCGAATACGTTCCGCTCCTGGTGTACCACAAAGGCATACGCACAGGGGAAAACTTGGGCATTCGCGAAACATTTGCCGATCTCGGCGCGACGATTGCGGACAATTTTGGCGTGGCCGCTCCGGCAATCGGAAAAAGCTTCCTGAATCGTGTATAAAGGTTAAGTGATTATAAATATTTATATAGAAGAAACGTAACCGAAGAGGAGTGTTCACATATGGCAAATTTGCAAGAAGCAGTAGCGTTTATCGAACCAAAACTGGCGGAAAAGCCGACGATCGGGCTGGTATTGGGTTCCGGGCTGGGCGTTTTGGCCGATGAGATCGAAAATCCGGTCGTCATTCCGTACCACGAAATTCCGGGCTTCACCGTGTCCACGGTAGTCGGACACAAAGGGCAGCTCGTCATCGGCAAGCTGCAAGGCAAACAAGTAGTGGCGATGCAAGGCCGTTTCCACTTCTACGAAGGCCACGGGCTGGATGCAGTCGTTTTCCCGATCCGCGTGATGAAGCTTTTGGGCGTGGAGACGATCATCGTGACCAATGCGGCGGGCGGCATTAACGAAGGTTACGATCCGGGCGATCTGATGCTGATTTCCGACCATATCAACATGACTTTCCGCAACCCGCTGATCGGGCCAAACGACGACGAGCTGGGCGCGCGTTTCCCTGACATGTCCGAAGCGTACTCCAAAGAGCTGCGCCAACTGGCGCATCAAGTAGCGTCCGAGCAAGGCATCAAGCTGCGCGAAGGCGTGTACGTAGGATTGCTTGGCCCAAGCTACGAGACGCCGGCGGAAATCCGCATGCTCCGTCTGCTCGGCGGAGATGCCGTAGGGATGTCGACTGTTCCGGAAGTGATCGTCGCGCGCCACATGAAAGTAAAAGTGCTGGGCATTTCGTGCATCAGCAACATGGCAGCAGGCATTCTCGAACAGCCGCTTTCGCACGATGAAGTAATGGAGACGACCGAAAAAGTAAAAACGCAGTTCCTGGCATTGGTCAACGGCATCGTAGCCAAACTGTAAAGAACAAGGCGGAGGGGATTTTCTATGCGGATGGTCGATATGATTGCCAAAAAGCGTGACGGCGGCGAGCTGACAACCGAGGAAATACAGTTTCTCGTAGACGGATATACAGACGGAACCATTCCTGACTACCAGATGTCCGCCTGGGCGATGGCGGTTTTTTTCCGCGGCATGACAGCGCGCGAGACAGCAGATTTGACACTGGCTATGGCAGGCTCGGGCGAACAGCTCGACTTGTCCTCGCTGGCAGGCATCAAGGTGGACAAGCACAGCACGGGGGGAGTAGGCGACAAGACGACGCTTGTCGTCGCCCCTCTGGTGGCAGCAGCAGGCATTCCCGTAGCGAAAATGTCGGGCCGCGGCCTGGGCTACTCGGGAGGAACGATCGACAAGCTGGAGTCGTTTAGCGGCTTTCAGGTAGAGCGCACACGCGAGCAGTTTTTGCAGCAGGTGCGCGATATTGGCGTGTCCGTCATCGGGCAGTCCGGCAACCTGACTCCGGCAGACAAAAAACTGTACGCGCTGCGTGACGTGACAGCGACCGTAGAAGCGGTTCCGCTGATCGCAAGCTCGATCATGTCCAAAAAGATTGCGGCGGGCGCTGACGCCATCCTGCTCGACGTAAAAGTCGGCAAGGGTGCGTTCATGAAAAGCCTGGAAGAAGCGGAAACGCTGGCAAACGCGATGGTCGCAATCGGCAGCCAGGTCGGACGCAAAACGGTGGCGGTCATCAGCGACATGAACCAGCCGCTCGGCTTTGCCGTGGGCAATGCGCTGGAAGTGAAAGAAGCCGTAGAGACGCTGGCTGGCAGAGGGCCAAAAGATTTGACCGAGCTTGCCCTCTCGATTGGCTCGCGCATGCTTGTTTTGGGTGGACTCGTTTCCACTGTTGAGGAAGGCCGCGTCAAGCTGGAGGAACTGATGACGAGCGGCAAAGCCGTGGACAAGCTGGCCGAGATGGTGGAAGCGCAAGGCGGCGACAAACAGGACGTGTACGACCTATCCCGTTTGCCGCAGGCGAAAATCATTCATCAGGTTGTCGCAGAGCAGGATGGCTATGTGGAGGCGATTGACGCCGAAGCGGTAGGGCATGCCTCTGTCGTCCTGGGAGCTGGCCGTCTGACGAAGGAAATGCCGATCGATCTGGCGGTAGGCTTCGTGCTGCACAAAAAGCGGGGAGACGAAGTCCGGGCCGGCGAGGCGCTGATGACGATCCACGCCAACGACGAGCAGCTTTTGCAAAGCGCGCTGGAAGAATTGCGGAATGCCTTCTCTATTTCGACAACAATTCCGTCCGCCCAGCCGCTGATTTATAAAATCATCGAGGCGTAAATCGCGCCTTTTTCTTGAAGGATCAACAAAGGAAAGAGTGTGCCTGCCTGGGGTGCGCACACTCTTTCTGTGTGTAAAAATACAGTTTTTCGAGAAAATATAGTTGATTAAATTGTCATTTTCCTTTTCAATATGAGATAGGAAGTGCTTGTTTGATAATATAAAAAAATTTTTACTGTTCGGCTACACTTTATAATGTTTTATAATTCTACTTGTCAAATTTCGTTGACACCGCTATCATTTCAGATTACTTTTAATGTAACAGACAAATTATTAAAGATTTTTTCGAGTTTCGTAAAAAAAGGATGGAGGTTCCCGGAAAAACGTATTTATGAGAAAGTTGGACCATGTTGACAAGCAGATTCTGCAAATCCTCCAGGAAGACGGACGAATCCCGTACACAGAAATCGCGCATCAACTTGGCGTGAGCGAGGGAACCATTCGATCTCGCATTACCCGTCTGTTGCAAGATGGAGTCTTTCAATTCGTTATTCATCCCGACCCGGCAAAGCTTGGGCTGAAAGTACAAGCAATCATCGGGTTGACCACCAAACTCGGTTCACAGAAAAATGTGGCAGAAGAGTTGAGCAAATTCTCTGCAGTCCGGTTTGTGGGTGCATTTAGCGGTAAGCACGACTTGATTATCCAAGCGTGTTTCCATAGCAATGACGAGCTGATCACTTTCGTCAATGAACGACTCTCTCAAATTGAAGGGATTGTAGGCGCGGATGTTTCGTTGGAACTGAAGCAGTACAAAGATTCCTTCTCTATCGTTCACGATGACGAGGTGACCCTGCAGTGAAAGGGGTTGATGCCTTCTAGCCGAAGTCAGGAAGCTTCGGGCCATGTTCGTTTTTTTCGTCCTTTATTTTCTGAAAAAAGACAAAAAAGAAAACGTACGGGGGGTTATTGCGTTGAAAAAGAATGTATTTGCACTTGTAAGCTCGATTGCAGTTTTGGGTACGGCATTGGCCGGTTGCGGTGGCCAGCAAGCTTCCACTCCAGCACAACCGTCAAACAATTCGAGCACCGAACAGCCTGCGGCAACACCAGAGGCAGAGAAAAAACCACAAGTTCTGAAACTGAACCTGCACTCTGAGCCACCTACGGCTGACCCTGGCCTTTCGGAAGACACTACTTCCGCAGCGATTATCCGCGCTACCTTTGACGGTCTCACCCGCATCGGAGAAGACGGAAAGCCTCATGAGGCGGCTGCCGAGAAAGTGGAAGTCTCTGAAGACATGCTGACCTACAAGTTCACCATTCGCGACGCAAAATGGAGCAATGGCGATCCGGTAACAGCGCACGACTTCGAGTACGCCTGGAAGCGGGCACTCGATCCGAAAACCGGAGCAAACTACGCTTATCAGCTCTACTACATTAAGAACGGTGAAAAAGCGAACAAAAACGAAGCTAAGCTTGATGATGTTGGTGTGAAGGCACTGGATGACAAGACTTTGGAAGTAAAGCTTGAAAATCCGACTCCATTCTTCCTGGAGCTGACTGCTTTCCCAACCTACTTCCCTGTTAACAAAAAAGTGATCGAAGCCAACGAGAAGTGGGCTGGCGAAGCGAAAACCCACGTGGGCAACGGCCCGTTCAAAATGGAATCCTGGGAGCACAAAAGCAAGCTCGTGCTCGTGAAAAACGAAAACTATTGGGACAAGGATGCCGTGAAGCTCGATCGCATCGAGTTCTCCATGGTAGAGGACGAGAACACCGAATTGTCCATGTTTGAAAACGGAGAACTGGATTGGGCGGGTGCTCCAATGAGCGCGCTGCCGACAGATGCGATTCCTGCGCTGAAGGAGCAAGGCAAAATTACGACCCAGCCAATCGCGGGTACGTACTGGTACAAGTTCAACGTGGAAAAACCTCCGTTCGATAATGTGAAGATTCGGAAAGCTTTTGCTTACTCGATTAACCGCCAAGCCCTGATTGACAATATTCTGCAAACCGGACAAATCCCGGCAACAGGGGCAGTACCGCCATCCATGGTCCTGAACCCGAACGGCTACTTCAAGGACAACGACCTGGAAACAGCGAAAAAGCTTTTGGAAGAAGGCATGAAAGAAAAAGGCCTGACAAAGCTGCCGCCAATTACCTTGTCGTACAACACTTCCGAAGGTCACAAAAAGATTGCGGAAGCGATCCAAGACCAATGGAAGAAAAACCTCGGAGTAGAAGTGAAGCTGGAAAACAAAGAGTGGAAAGTGTACCTGGAAGACATGCATGCGGGTAACTTCCAAGTAGGCCGTATGGGCTGGTTGGGCGACTTTAACGATCCAATCAACTTCCTGGAGCTGTACAAGGACAAACTGGGTGGAAACAACGATACGCGTTGGGAAAATCCGAAGTTCAAAGAGCTCCTGAACCAATCTGCTCTGGAAGCTGATCCGGAGAAGCGTAAGAAAATTCTCGCAGATGCCGAGCAAATCTTGATGGACGAAATGCCGATCATGCCAATTTACTTCTATACCAACTCTTGGGTACAGAAAGAAAACGTCAAAGGCGTTGTCATTGGCGGTCTGGGAGACGTCGACTGGAAATGGGCATACGTAGAGTAATCTAACTGAAGGAATCGGGTATTGCGGCAGAGGGTATATGGAAACCCATATACCTTCTGCTATGCAGTCCCTTCCCATAAATACCAGCTCGCAAACAAGCTGGAAAAGAAAAATATAGAGAAAAGTTTCAACGCAAGAGATCATTTTTGGGTTATTTACACAGCCGATTTTTGCACTGTGTCGGTAACGTCCGCAGTGTAAAGATGGGACGTGAAAGCAATCAAATCTGTCAAGGGGGTAAATTAGTTGATCCGTTATCTTGGTAAGCGCATCATCTTCATGCTCATCTCGCTCTTCCTGATTGTAACGGCCACCTTCTTCATCATGAAAGCGGTACCGGGTGGACCATTTACATCAGAGAAAAACGTTCCTGATGAGATTAAAGCGGCACTCGAGGCCAAATACAAGCTGAATTTGCCGCTGCACGAGCAGTACTTCGAATATTTGAAGGGTGTCGTTACTTGGGATTTGGGCCCGTCGTTTACAGAAAAATCTTCGACGGTAAACGAAATGATTAATCGCGGTTTCCCTGTATCAGCGCACTTGGGAGCACAAGCATTGCTCTTGGCAATCTTCGGAGGTATTATCCTTGGGGTGGTTGCAGCACTGAAGCATAACAAGTGGCAAGATTATTCCGCTATGGTGATAGCAGTTTTGGGGCTATCCGTTCCAGGTTTCATCTTGGCATCATTTTATCAGTATTTCTTCGCGATTCAATGGGGCCTTTTGCCTATCGCAAAATGGGAAGGCTTCGAGTACACGATTTTGCCATCTCTCGCACTCGCCGCGTCGCCAATGGCTTTTATCGCTCGTTTGACGCGTTCCAATATGATTGAAGTCCTTGGACAAGACTACATCAAAACGGCAAAAGCAAAAGGTCTGCACACCTTTACGATTACCGTGAAGCACGCAATTCGCAACGCGCTCTTGCCGGTTATTACTTACCTCGGTCCATTGATTGCCAACATCCTGACTGGTGCATTCGTTATCGAGCGTATCTTCGGGGTTCCTGGTCTGGGTCGTGAATTCGTATTGTCCATCACCAACCGCGACTACACGGTTATCATGGGGACAACGGTCTTCTACTCCATCATTCTCGTAGTGATGATCCTGATTGTGGACATCGCGTACACCTTGGTAGACCCACGAATTAAACTCGCAGACGCAGGAAGGGAGTAATGTGAAAATGCAGCAATTGACAAAAGAGCATTTTGAACCGATTTCGGTCGATCTTCGCCAAGCAGAAGCGATCAAGCGTCCGAGCCTCTCTTTCTGGGCGGATGTATGGCGTCGCTTGAAAATGAATAAAGTCGCGATGGCTTCCTTGATCTTTATCGTCGCGCTGATGGTATGTGCTGTCGTCATTCCGATGGTGTCTTCCAACGACTATTTCACAACCGATTTGGCTGGCAAAAACAAAAAGCCATCCGCTGAGCACTGGTTTGGTACGGATGACCTTGGACGCGACATGTTCGTGCGGATTTGGTACGGAGCTCGCATTTCCTTGGAAGTTGGTCTGGCTGCTGCCTTCATCGACTTGATTATCGGGGTCATCTGGGGCGGTATTGCCGGTTTCTATGGCGGTAAAGTAGACGAGATCATGATGCGTTTCGCTGATATTTTGTTCGCTATTCCGTACTTGCTTGTCGTTATTTTGCTGATGGTTGTCTTAGCCCCCGGGGTCGGCACGATCATTATCGCCTTGACGATAACGGGGTGGATTGGGATGGCCCGGATTGTGCGCGGGCAAATTTTGCAGCTCAAATCGCAAGAATTCGTGCTGGCAGCGCGCTCCCTTGGTGCTGACAGCGGCCGTTTGATCTTTAAACACCTGATTCCAAACGCTTTGGGTCCAATCATCGTTACGCTCAGCTTGACTGTACCGTCCGCGATTTTCGCAGAGTCTTTCCTGTCCTTTATCGGTTTGGGGGTAGCGGCGCCTGTTGCTTCCTGGGGCACGATGTCCTCAGAAGGTTTGCCTGCCATGAAGTACTATCCGTGGCGGTTGATGTTCCCGGCCCTTTTCATCTCCGTGACCATCTTGGCATTTAACTTGTTTGGTGACGGTCTGCGCGATGCAGTAGACCCACGCCTGCGTAAATAGGAGGGATCATCGTTATGGAACGCATTCTCGAAGTAAAAGACCTGCATGTCTCCTTCCATACGTATGCAGGTGAAGTCAAAGCAGTACGAGGCGTTAATTTTCACGTAAATCGCGGGGAAGCAGTAGCGATTGTAGGGGAGTCCGGTTGCGGTAAATCCGTAACCGCTCAAACCCTCATGAAGCTGATCCCGATGCCGCCAGGCGAGATCAAAAAAGGCGAAATCCTCTTTAATGGACAGAACATTGTCAAAAAGTCGAATAAAGAAATGGAATCCATCCGCGGAAAAGACATCGGGATGATTTTCCAGGACCCGATGACATCGTTGAACCCGACGATGACCATTGGCAACCAGATTACCGAGGGACTTATCAAGCACCAAAACATGAGCCGTGCAGCCGCTCGCGATCGCGCGATTGAGCTGTTGACCATGGTAGGTATCCCGCAACCGGAAAAACGTGTGGAGCAATATCCACACGAGTTTTCCGGCGGGATGCGCCAACGGGCGATGATCGCCATCTCTCTCGCCTGTTCGCCCAAGCTGTTGATAGCGGATGAGCCGACAACAGCTTTGGACGTAACGATTCAGGCTCAGATTTTGGATTTGATGAAAGACTTGCAAAAGAAAACGGGTACTTCCATTATCCTCATTACGCATGACCTTGGTGTTGTTGCTGAGATGTGCGACCGCGTGATCGTCATGTACGCTGGGAAAGTGATTGAAACGGGCACAGTAGATGACATTTTCTACAACCCGCAACATCCGTACACGAAAGGTCTGCTGCGCTCTGTGCCGCGTCTGGACTTGAACCGTGATGAGCCGTTGACTCCGATCTTCGGAACACCGCCGGACCTTCTGCGTCCGCCAGTGGGCTGTGGCTTCACCGCTCGCTGCGAATCGGCTATGCGTGTTTGCCAGGAGATCGATCCTGAGTTGAACGAAATCAGCACGACCCAACGAGCAGCATGCTGGCTGCAGCACCCGCTCGCTCAGAACCGCGCAGGATCGTAGGAGGAGGGTAAACAGTGGATAACCGTGAGACACTCATTGAAGTACGCAACTTGAAAAAGTTCTTTTCCATTGGCGATAATACTCTGAAAGCTGTGAATGATATCTCGTTTGAAATCAAACGGGGGGAAACTCTCGGAGTAGTAGGGGAGTCCGGCTGTGGGAAGTCCACCGCGGGTCGTACGATTCTTCGTTTATATGACGCGACTGGCGGGGACGTCCTCTTTGAAGGCAAAAGCATCATGAATTTGAATCATCAGGAAATGAAGGCCATGCGCCGCAACATGCAGATGATTTTCCAGGACCCGTACGCTTCCTTGAACCCGCGTATGACTGTTGGGGATATCATCGGCGAGGCGCTTGACATTCACGGCCTTGCTACCGGGCAAAAGCGCAAGGAACGCATCCAGGAGCTGCTTTCTTTGGTCAGCTTGAACCCTGAGCACATGAACCGCTTCCCGCACGAGTTTTCGGGCGGTCAGCGCCAACGTATCGGGATTGCCCGTGCGCTGGCTGTAGAACCTAAGTTTATTGTTTGTGACGAGCCGATTTCCGCTCTCGACGTATCCGTTCAGGCACAGGTTGTCAACCTGCTTGAGCAGCTTCAGGAAAGAATGGGCCTGACCTACATGTTCATTGCCCATGACCTGTCTATGGTGAAATACATCTCCGACCGCGTTGCCGTTATGTACCTGGGCAAAATGGTCGAGCTGGCCGAAAGCGACGCTTTGTATGAAAAACCGCTCCATCCTTATACGCAAGCCCTGTTGTCTGCGATTCCGATCCCAGACCCAGAGGTGGAGCGCAACCGCGAGCGCATCGTGCTGCAAGGTGATGTACCTAGCCCAATGAACCCGCCAAGCGGCTGTCATTTCCGCACGCGTTGCCCGAAAGCAATGCCGGAGTGTGCTGCATCTGTACCAGTATGGAAAGAAGTCGAGCCCGGACACTTCGCTGCTTGTCACTTGTACAATTAATCTTTTCATGAAGAAAGCGAGTTCTCGGATGCATCAGACCCGGAACTCGCTCCTTTCATAAAGGGAGGTTTTACCACTTGGAAAACAGGGTATAAGTACAGTTGATAACCTTTTTCAATGGTATTTTTTTTCAAAACCATCACTAGAAAATGTAGGGTATGAAAAGGAGGCAGCATCATGAGCCGATTTTTGTCGCCGAAATGGAAAAAGAAAGGGGCTGGGTTTTCGTTTTCTGGAAAAGGAAACATCAAGAGCCTGCTCGCCACAGAAAAACTGCGGGGCTCCCTGGCAACAAAGATGATTGTCTTTGGCTTGATTCTCGTACTTATCATTATTGGCTCGTTGCAATACATAGCGCTTTCTTTTTCAAAATCTACTTTGCTCTCCATTACTTCCAAGCAAGCGAAAATGCTGGCGGAGCAGCACGCGGCCAGCATGGAAGACTGGATTCAAACAATCGTGAAGTCGACAGAATCGGCTGCCGCCAAGCGCGTCATGATGACAGAGCTGGAGCCGTTGATTATGGAGCAGTTCACGCTGATGCGGCAATCGCATAAAGAAATATCCAAAATTTATTTGATAGACAGCAGCAGCGGGAGGTCGCTCTACTCCCTGACCGGGAAAAACGAGATTGACTTCAAGCAAAAGCAGTATTACCAACGGGTCATGAGTACCGGGAAAACGGTCATTTCAGACGAGGAAATTGTTGAGGGCATTAATAAGAGTTTTCTTTATATTGCGACACCTGTCGGGGAGAAAAACAGCGATACGAGCCGCATGTTCGTCGTCGGATTTACGATTGACCAGATGACGGAAAAAATTCCGGAAATCTCCTTCATGCAAAACGGATATGCGTTTGTCGTTCGGCAGGACGGGCTGGTCGTTGCTCACCAAAACCCGCAAAACAACAACAAGCTGGTGCTCGCAGGGCAGTCGGACTACGAGGAAATGCTGGAGTTGATGAAGCATGACATGAGCAACAGCCTGTTGTACTCCGATCACGGCAAAGATTCCTTCGCTGCCTTTGCGCCGATCCACCTGTTGAAGTGGAACGTCGTCCTGTCGACGGGCAGCGATGAAGTGTACGGCGAAGTGAATGGCATGTGGCTGTACTTTGTCCTGTTCAGCCTGCCGATTATTGCGCTGTCGGTATGGGCGATCTGGTGGTTCGCCAAGCGGATTCGCCTCTCGCTGTTTGCGATTGCCAGAGACATGGATCGCATCGGCTCAGGCCACTTCGACGTCCATGTCAACGTAAACGGCAATGACGAGCTGGCGATGGTAGGCCGCAAGATGAACGAGATGGCTGCCGAGCTGCGCAAGCTGATTGCGCTCGTGCAAGGACAAGCAACCCAGTTGAACGTGGCGACAGACGAGCTGACGCAGTTCGCCCAGGACAACAAAGGGGCGATCAGCGTCATCACTGACAACATCTCGACGATCGCGCAACGGGTTTCCACGCAGACGAACGAGGTGCAGGCGACGGCGACGACCGTCTCGGAAATCTCGCAAGGCGTCGAGCAGGTAGCGATCGCGGCGGAGTCCACTTCGATTGCGACGACGCGGACGTTTGAGCGCGCCCAGGGCGGTATGCAACTGGTCGAGGACGTCATTGACACGGTACGCCGCGCGACAGGCGAGGTGGAACGCACAGCCGCGCAAATGCACAGCTTGCGCGAGCGGGCCCGCGAGATTACCAGTATCGTCGAAATGATTACGAGCATCGCCTCACAGACAAATTTGCTCGCGTTGAACGCGGCGATTGAGGCGGCGCGCGCAGGCGAAGCAGGACGCGGCTTCTCGGTCGTGGCGAGCGAGGTGCGCAAGCTGGCAGAAGAGAGCAGCTCCTTCTCCGAGCGCATTGCCGCTATCGCTCACTCGATTAACGATGAAGCGATGGATATGAGCAAGCATATGGACGAAATCGTCACGATGGTAGGCGGCGGCTTGAAGTCTGTCGAGTCTGTGGGCACGACGTTCCAAAACATCGTGGCGGAGATTCAGTCGGCTGCGGAGCAGAGCGAGTCCATGACGGCGACCTCCGAGGAAATGGCTGCGGGCAATCAGGTTGTAACCAATTCGATGCAGCGTCTGGCCAGCATGTCCGACGAAATCAGCGAGTCGATCTCCGGGGTTGTCGAGACGGTAGACGAGCAGTTGAATTCGATTGCGCGCATCAACGAAAATGTGGAACAATTGAAAAAGATGGCAGACGAATTGACGGAAAATGTCAGCCGTTTTGTGATCTAAAACGAATCCCTTCTGCGAAATGCGGAAGGGATTTTTTTTGTGAATATTTTCCTACCCCCTTGGTGAGAATAAAACCATGAATGGAGGGAAGGGACTGCTATGAAACGGATAGGATACTTGGCTTCTTGCTTCATCATGTGTGTGACCATCTTTTCTCCGATGGGTGCGTTGGCAAAAGAAAAAGCAGCTCCGCCAAACAGCGAGATGAATTTTGCCCCGCACGCCTCGTCTGCGATCATGATTGAAGCAGACACGGGAACGGTGTTGTACGAAAAAAATGCAAACGAAAAAATGCCACCCGCCAGCATCACCAAGGTGATGACGATGCTCTTGATTATGGAGGCGGTGGAGCGGGGAGAGCTTAAATTTACCGATAAGGTTAGAACCAGCGAACGAGCAGCGTCGATGGGCGGCTCGCAAATCTTTTTGCAGCCCGGCGAGGAAATGACGGTAGAGGACATGATAAAAGGCATCGCGATCGCCTCGGGCAACGACGCTTCAGTCGCCATGGCAGAGCATCTCGCCGGAACGGAAGAGAGCTTTGTCAACCGGATGAACGAGCGGGCGAAGCAGTTGGGGATGAAAAACACGCATTTTGTCAACTCTAACGGCTTGCCTGCGGAAAATCACTACTCCTCTGCGGCAGACATCGCGATCATGTCGCGTGAGCTGCTGAAGCACGAAGGGATTACGAAGTTTACCGGGACGTACCAGGATTATTTGCGCAAAGACTCGGCAAGCCCGTTCTGGTTGGTCAATACGAACCGGCTCGTCCGTTTTTACGAAGGCGTAGACGGCTTGAAGACCGGCTTTACAGGCGAGGCCAAGTACTGCCTGACCGCTACCGCCAAACGCAACAATATGCGCATCATCGCGGTCGTTATGGGCGAGCCTGACGTCAAGACGCGCAACAACGAAGTGTCCACGATGTTCAACTACGCTTTCACCCATTTCCAGGTGATGCCGATGTACAAAAAAGGCGAGACGGTGGAGTCGCTCACGGTGGATAAAGGGCAGACGCCCAAAGTCAACGTGGTGACGCCACAAGCCGTCAGCCTGCTGATGAAAAAAGGCGAGTCGGCGGACACGTACACGAAAGAAGTCGTCATGAACCGCTCCGTCAACGCTCCACTCTCGAAGGACCAGGTCGTCGGCCATATTTTCATCCGCACGAAAGACGGCCGCGAAGTAAACCGGATTGACCTGTTCCCGGAGCAACAAGTGAATAAAGCAAGCATGTGGGAGATTCTCAAGCGAACCACCAAGGGCGTTTTGATTAGTTACTGACAGACAGCAAAGAAGCGCGAAAAGAATCGAGTTGCCTCGAATGCGATGGCGCGGCTGCTCGATTTTTTTGTTCTTTTGTCGCCTGGCAGGAATTGGTTTGAGCGAAGCAGAAAGAGAGGGTTATTCAAGGGAGAAGGAGTGAGTCAGCCATGAGTTTACGGATTGCGATGGAGACCCGGCAGGACGTGCTGGTGATCCGCTTGCAGGGAGAGCTGGACCATCATACAGCCGAAGAGCTGCGCAGCAAAGTGGATGATATTTTGCGTACACCCAACATTCGTCATATCGTACTGAGCCTGGCTGATTTGGCTTTCATGGACAGTTCCGGTATCGGCGTGATTTTGGGGCGCTACAAGCAAATATCCGCCCGCTCGGGGGAAATGTACGTATGCTCGATCAACCCCACCATTTACCGGATCTTTGAAATGTCTGGCCTGTTCAAAGTAATCAAGTTCCGCGAAAATGAAGCAGATGCTCTGCTTGTTCTGGGGGTGGCGTAAATGAAGGTACAGCGCAATTTTATGTCCGTATCGTTTGCTGCACTGAGCCAAAATGAGGCGTTTGCGCGAATTGCGGTCGCTTCGTTTATCTCGCAGCTCGACATCACGATGGATGAGCTGGAGGAGATCAAGACGGTTGTATCCGAGGCTGTCACGAACGCCATCATTCACGGCTACGACGAAAATCCAGAGGGCGTGGTACATATCTCTGTGCGAATCGACGAGGGAGCTGTGGAGCTGGTCGTGGAGGACAACGGAAAAGGAATCGAGGATGTGGAGCAGGCGATGCAGCCGCTTTATACGACCAAGCCTGAGCTGGAGCGCTCGGGAATGGGCTTTACCATTATGGAGAATTTCATGGATTCTTTGGAAGTCGCGACGGCTGTTGGTAAAGGGACAACCGTTCGTCTGACCAAACGCCTGTCGTTTGCCAAAGCCTTGCAAAATTAGGGGTAGTGCCAATGGGTGCCGATATCAAAAATGCGAGTCAACCATTTCTGACCAATGACCAAGTGAAAGAGCTAATCGCCAAAAGCCAGGCTGGAGACACCGAAGCGCGCGAGCTTCTTGTGAACAGCAATATCCGGTTGGTCTGGTCCGTCGTCCAGCGCTTTATCAACCGAGGGTACGAAGCGGATGATTTGTTTCAAATTGGTTGTATTGGCCTCTTGAAAGCTGTGGACAAATTCGACCTTTCCTATGACGTCAGGTTCTCGACGTATGCCGTGCCGATGATTATTGGCGAAATCCAACGGTTTTTGCGTGATGACGGCACAGTCAAGGTTAGTCGATCGCTCAAGGAGACCGCGAACAAGGTGCGACGAACAAAGGATGAGCTGTACAAGCAATTTGGCCGCGCACCCACGATTGCCGAGGTGGCAGACGCCGTCGGAATCACGCCGGAGGAAGTGGTGTTTGCCCAGGAAGCGAATCGGGCGCCTTCCTCGATTCACGAGACAGTCTTTGAGAATGACGGAGACCCGATTACGCTGATCGACCAGATCGCCGACGAAGGCGTGAACAAGTGGTTTGAAAAAATCGCGCTGAAGGATGCGATCAGTCGGTTGAGCGAGCGCGAGCAGCTCATTGTCTATTTGCGCTACTACAAAGACCAGACCCAGTCTGAGGTGGCGGAGCGGCTCGGAATCTCCCAGGTTCAGGTGTCCCGTCTGGAGAAGCGCATTTTGCAAACGATCAAGGATCAGATCGAACACTGATAGCCGAATAGAAGGATGGAAAACACCGAAGCCTGGCGCTTGGGTGTTTTTGGTTTGCCTGTACATGGCAGCCGCAGCCTTTTTTAGGGTATGGATTTTGGCTGCGGGCACATACTACGGGATAAATGAGCACGTTTTAGGCAGGGAGGAGTTTTCATGAAAGACGCGCTGTTTCTCCGTCTGAGAAAGCGTCTGGCAGTCAAGCCGGAGGCGATGATTACGCTAGGGGATATTTGCCAGCTTTTTTGGGATGGGAAACGCGAGGATGCGTTAAAGCGAATGCCAATCTATCAGGTCAAGCCGACGGACGGCAACTTGATCGTCATCGACATCATGCAGGTTATCCAGAGAGTCCGCTCCGTCTATCCGGAAGTCGAGCTGGAAATCCAGGGAGCGCCGCAAATCATTGTGGAAGTGCTGAACCCGCGGAAAAAAGCGAACCCTGTGCTGGTTGCGCTCGTCTGGCTGCTTTTGTTCATCGGCTCGGGCCTGGCGATTATGAACTTCCACACGGACGTCAGCATGCGCGAGGTGCACGAGCGCATTTTTTATCTCATCACGGGTGAGCAGAGCAAGCAGCCGCTCTGGCTGCAGATTCCGTATTCGATCGGGATCGGCATGGGGATGATTTTGTTTTTCAACCATATTTTCGAGAAAAAAATCAACGAAGAGCCAAGCCCCCTGGAAGTGGAGCTGTTCATGTACCAGCAAAGCCTCGACCAGTACTACATCCAGAACGAGAACAAAGAAAACCAGCGAACGAAGCTATGAGCGTATGGGCATGCGGCTTGCTGGTCTTGATTGGACTGGGCGGCGGGCTTGCGGTGGGGAGCGGGCTTGTCGCCTTCATTACCGTGCTGGACATTATCCCGAGGCTGACGCAACTGACCAACGCTCACCGTCATATTCGCGCACTGGAATGGGCCTTGGTGATGGGGGCGCTTTTTTTTACGCTGATTGACTTTTTTCACGTCAAAGCTCATATGCCAGTCGTCGTTACCTCGCTTTACGGGCTGTTTGCGGGCGTATTTGTCGGCACACTGGCTGCCGGCTTGACCGAGGTGCTGAACGTCTTTCCGATTTTGGCGAAGCGGATCAGCATGGATGGCAGTCTGCTGTTTCTGTTGATGGCGGTCGTGTTCGGCAAAGTCACCGGCTCGCTTCTGCAATGGCTCTTGCATCTGTGAATTGGTAAATACCGCTATTCATAGGCAAAGTTTGAAGAAGGAAAGATAGAGGTAGGGGACCTGGCAGGATCTATGGACTTACAAAGGAGTGAAAGGGCATGGCAACCAAAACGAAATCGAAATCGCTCGGATCGATGCAGATGACGAAGCAGCTTTACCAGCAGCAGGCTTCCAAGTATCAGCCGAAGCGCAATGTCCTCTTGAACTCGTTGCGGGCGTTTTGGGTCGGGGGAACGATTTGTCTTTTGGGACAGGTTATTCAAAATATGTATATCCATTTTTTCGGCTTTACCGAGAAGACCGCGAGCAATCCGACAGTTGCCACGCTGATCTTTTTGTCTGTGCTGCTGACGGGGCTCGGCGTCTATGACAACATCGGCCAGTACGCCGGGGCGGGCTCTGCCGTTCCGGTAACGGGCTTCGCCAACTCCATCGCGTCGGCCGCTATCGAGCATCGCAGCGAGGGACTGGTTCTCGGAGTGGGCGGCAACATGTTCAAGCTCGCAGGCTCCGTCATTGTGTTCGGGGTGGTGGCGGCCTTTGTTGCGGGCGTTTTAAAAAGCCTGTATCACATGTTCTTTTGACGGGAGGGCTGTCTGTGTCAAGCAATCCACAACAGAAACGCGTGAGCCGCCAGACCTGGCGCTTCGACCAAAACGTCCGCCTGCAAAGCTCGGCGGTCGCAGTAGGGCCGAAGGAAGGCGAAGGGCCACTGGCCTCCTTGTTTGACGTGATTCACGACGACATGTACGCAAGCCAGGATACGTGGGAGAATGCGGAGCGGAAGCTGATGGAGGACGCCGTCTCCACCGCGCTGAAAAAAGCGGGCGTGACGGGCCAGGACGTCGATGTCATTTTGGCAGGCGATCTGCTGAATCAGAACATCACGACCAACTTCACGGCCGAAAAGCTGGAGATTCCGCTGTTGGGGATGTACGGGGCGTGCTCGACCTCGATGCTGACACTGGCTACGGCGACGGCTCTGGTAAACGCAGGCTACGCAGACAGGGCAGTAGCTGCCTGCAGCAGCCATAACGCCACGGCAGAGCGACAGTATCGCTATCCGACCGAATACGGCGGGCAAAAGCCGCCGAGCGCGCAATGGACCGTGACGGGAGCGGGAGCCGGGCTGATTGGAATTGGGGGGACGGGGCCGCGGATTACGTATGCGACGCTGGGAAAAGTGGTGGACATGGGCATAAAAGACCCGTTTGACATGGGCTCAGCCATGGCACCTGCGGCGGTATCGACCTTTTTGACCCATTTTCAGGATACGGGACGAGAGCCGAAAGACTACGATCTGATCGTGACAGGCGATTTGGCGTCTGTCGGCTATCCGATCGTCAAAGAGCTGATGCTCGCAGAAGGCTACGATATGGACGGGGTGTACAACGACTGCGGCCTGATGATCTACACGCCGGATCAGGACGTATTCGCAGGCGGCAGCGGCTGCGCCAGCAGCGCCGTTGTGACCTACAGCTACATTATGGACCAGTTGAACCGCGGCTTGCTGAAAAAAGTGCTGGTATGCGCGACGGGGGCTCTGCTCAGTCCGGTCAGCACGCAGCAAGGCAATTCGATTCCGTGCATCGCCCATGCGGTTGCGCTCGAAGGAGGACAATGATGGAATATGTAATTGCATTTGTCGTCGGAGGGCTTGTCTGCGTCATCGGGCAACTGCTTCTCGATGTCGGCAAGCTCACCCCGGCTCACGTGATGAGTACGTTGGTAGTGTCAGGGGTTGTGCTCGATTTTATCGGCGTGTACGACAAGTTCATTGATTTTGCCGGAGCAGGTGCCACGGTGCCGATTACGAGCTTCGGACATGCGCTGTATCACGGAGCGATCAGCGAAGCGGAGCAAAACGGCCTGATCGGGGTCGCTACCGGCATTTTTGAAGTCACCAGTGCAGGGATATCGGCTGCGATTGCGTTCGGCTTTTTGGCTTCGCTCGTCTTCAAACCGAAAGGCTGACGCAGCAGGGACGGTGAGCAAATGAGGGAGGATCAGCGGCGCAAGGTCATCCTGGTGACAGACGGCGACCATATCGCGCAAAAAGCAGTGGAGAGCGTCGCGAAAGAGCTGGGAGGCAGGTGCATTTCGCTGTCTGCGGGAAATCCGACTCCTGTTTCCGGCAAGCAGGTGGTGGAGCTCATCAAGATGGCGCCCCACGATCCGGTCATCGTCATGTTCGATGACAACGGCGATTTTGGCAAAGGGCGCGGGGAGCGGGCGATTGAATACGTCGCCAGCCACCCGGACATCGAAGTGATTGGCGCGCTCGCAGTCGCCTCTCATACGAACTGGGTACACGGTGTGACGGTTGCCTATTCCGTCGACAACCAGGGGCAGATCGTAGAGGGGGCGGTCGACAAGGACGGATATGCGGATCAAGAGCTGCAGCATCATATTTACGGCGACACCGTCGATATTTTGAACACCTTGAAGCTGCCCAATGTCATCGGCATCGGAGACATCGGGAAAATGGACGGGCGCGACAGCTTGCAAAACGGCTGCCCGATCACCAAAAGGGCGGTGCAATGGATCATGGAAAGGAGCGGTGCCTATGGCGACAGTGACGGAGAAAAGACGCCCCATCTCGGACCGAATTGAGGAAAACAAGGAGTATCTAAACGACAGGCTCGGGGTAGGAAAAAGCTTTGACATCGGCGTCCACGAGTTTTTTGTGGGCAACACGAAGCTGCTTATGTACTACATAAACGGGTTTGTGGAGAGTCAGCTCGTCACGCAAATCATGCGGGAGATCAACGACTTGCGCGGCAGGGACGTCGCGGACAATTTGTTTGATACGCTGTTTTACAAGTTCATTCCGTTTTTTCAGCTCGTCAAAGTCGATACAACAGACGAGTTTATGGACAAGCTGCTGGTCGGGCAGGTCGGGCTGATTATCGACCACTCTCCCCATGCGATCATTATGGATGCGAAAGTGTTGCCCACGCGTACGCCGCAGGAGCCGGACACGGAGCGGATTGTTCGCGGGGCGCACGATGGCTTCACCGAGGCGATCGTGACGAATACGGTGCTGACGCGCAGGCGGATACGCGACGAGCGGTTGCGATTCGAGATCATGCAGATTGGCGAGCGCACCAAAACGGATGTCGCCGTCGCGTACCTGCAAGATGTAGCGAACCCGGATCTGGTGGACGAATTGAAAGAACGGCTGCAAAATATCCAGATCGACGGGATTCCGATGGCGGAGAAGACGATTGAGGAGTTCATCATCGGGAAGACGCTGAATCCGTTTCCGCTGGTCCGCTATACCGAGCGACCCGACGTGGCGGCGGTACACCTTTTGGAAGGACATGTGCTGATTTACGTAGACACATCGCCGAGCGTCATGATTACTCCTGCGACTTATTTTCACCACGTCCAGCACGCAGAGGAATACCGCCAGACTCCTGTCGTGGGAGCGTACTTGCGCTGGGTGCGTTTCTTCGGAATTTTGGTTTCGGTGTTCGTTTTGCCGATCTGGCTGCTTCTGGTAATGCATCCGTCGATGATTCCGGAGCCGCTTCATTTCATCGGCATTAAGGATAAAGGCAACATTCCACTGCTGGCGCAATTTATTATGGCGGAGCTGGGGCTAGATTTGATGAGAATGGCCGCGATTCATACCCCCACACCGCTTTCGGTCGCGATGGGGCTTTTGGCGGCGATTCTCGTGGGGGATGTCGCGATCAAAGTCGGGCTGTTTGCGCCGGAGGTCATTTTGTACCTCGCCGTGGCGGCAATCGGCATGTTTGCGACGCCAAGCTACGAGCTGAGCCTAGCGAATCGGCTGGTGCGCATTTTCCTGATCTTGATGGTCGGCTTCTTCTCGACGCCGGGCCTGATGATCGGCTTCCTCGCTGTCCTGGTCGGCCTGGCTGCGACGCGCTCGCTCAACACGCCTTATTTGTGGCCGCTCATTCCTTTTAACTACAAGGCGATGAAGGATGTCGTCGTCCGCCTGGCGGTTCCAAGCAAAAACCGGCGTCCGAGTATCGTTCGCTCCCAAAATTCCTCTCGTCAATAATATTCAGAAAACGGATGTCATCACCCATTGTCAAAAGCACAGGCTTGTAGTAAATTGATGGGGAAGCCTTACGATGCTTGTTATGTATGGCAACTGACGCATTGGGGTCGGTTGCCTTTCTCTATAGGATCTGGGCTGTTAGAATCGGCGGGTTTAGACTGGGAGGAGCCAATTATGTTTTTACACGGGACAAGTCGAGTGAACGAGCAGGGACATCTGGAAATCGGGGGCTGTGATACGACCAGCCTGGCAGCTACGTACGGCACGCCGCTGTACGTATATGACGAGGCACACATTCGCGCAAAGTGCCGCAGCTTTGTAGAGGCGTTCAGGCAAACGGGCTTCTCGTTTCAGGTCGCGTACGCCAGCAAAGCGTTTTGCACGATGGCGATGTGCAAACTGGTAGAGGAAGAAGGGCTTTCTCTCGATGTCGTATCGGGGGGTGAGCTGTACACAGCGCTGCAGGCAGGTTTTCCGGCAGAGCGCATTCACTTCCACGGCAACAACAAGTCGATAGACGAAATCAAGATGGCGCTGGATGCGAAAATCGGCTGTTTTGTGGTAGACAATTTTTATGAGCTTCACGTGCTTGCCGATCTGGCCGAGGAGCGCGGCGAAAAGATTGCGGTTCTCCTGCGCGTGACGCCAGGTGTGGAAGCTCATACGCACGAATACATTTCCACGGGGCAAATCGACTCCAAGTTTGGCTTTGACGTGCAAAACGGTCAGGCGCTGGAAGCGATCCGCTATGCACACGAGAGCAATCATCTGCACTTATTGGGCGTTCATAGCCATATCGGCTCGCAAATTTTTGAAACAGACGGCTTCCTCGTCGCGGTAAGGCGGTTGACAGAGCTTTTGGGCGAAGCAAAAGAACAGTACGGCTTCCTGCCAGAAGTATTGAACGTGGGCGGAGGCTTCGGAATCCGCTATGTGGAGGGCGACACGCCGCAGCCAGCCGAAACGTACATCAAGGCGATTACCGATGTCGTTCGCGAAGAGCTAACTGCGCGTGCAATTCCGCTCCCTGAGCTGTGGATCGAGCCAGGCCGCAGCATCGTGGGCGACGCGGGCACTACTTTGTACCGAATCGGCTCCCAAAAAGAAATTCCGAACGTCCGCAAATACGTCGCGGTGGACGGAGGCATGACGGACAACTTGCGTCCTGCCCTGTACAATGCGCAGTATGAAGCGGCGATTGCCAACAAGATGAACCAGCCTGCCAGCGAAGTCGTTTCGATTGCAGGCAAATGCTGCGAGTCTGGCGACATGCTGATTTGGGACGTGAAGCTGCCGCCAGCGGTTGCGGGCGATATTTTGGCTGTGACCAGCACAGGGGCTTACGGCTATTCCATGTCCAACAACTACAACCGCATCGCTCGTCCGGCTGTTGTGTTCGTGAAGGACGGAGAGGCCGAGCTGGTCGTCAAACGCGAGACGTACGCGGATGTAGTCGGCCACGACCTTTTGCCAAAACGGGCGCAGTTGCAACGCTAAGCGAATCAATAGACCAAACCCTTCCGACCATGCTGCGGAAGGGTTTTTATATTACCTTCACTCCGCATTCACGAAAAATTAAACCTTCCCTGCCATAATGGAGGTGGCGAGGAGGATCCAGCATGCTGTCGACTCTCATCAGACGATTTTGGCGCTTTCCTTATTTTTCCTTAGATAAGCGTCAATGGATGAAGACCGTCATTCGGCAGGAAATTAACAAAGGCCGCAATGTCGTCTTGTTTTACGTAGACATCGTAAAAATGACCGAAGTGGAGCAGCGCTATGGCGATACGAGCGCCAAGCGGGTGCTGCACATTTTTGAAGGCATACTGCCGGCGGTGGCCCGCCAGGCGTTTGAAATCAAGGGGAGGATTTTGGCGATTCAAAAGCTGTGGGGCGACGATTTCGCCATTTACGTTTCGTTTGGCGGGCAAGTGAGCGACGAAGATTGCCGCATGCTCTCCATTCATTTTCAGGAAGTGGCGGAGCGGCAGCTCAATCGCCAGGTCAGCTTCGTCAATCGGGAGGACTTGCGCGTCCATATCGGGTACGCCCCGATTGCAGGTCACGATATCGTGCGCGAGATGTACACCTCTGTCAAACACGCCGTCCACATGGCGAAGTACGGGATCACCTCGGAAAAATATACGCACATGACGCAGTTTCACAAGCTGCTTGCCGAAGAAAATGTACACATGCATTTCATGCCGATCGTTCATCTGCCCGACGGTCACGCCCTGGGCTGGGAGGCGCTGGCTCGCGGCCCGCAAAACAGCCCGTTTGCCACGCCTGCGACGTTGTTCAGCTATGCGGAAGAGACGGATACGGTTTTTCGCCTGGAGCACATTTGCCGCAAACGGGCGCTGGAGCAACTGCGCTACCTGAATCCGAACGAAAAGCTGTTTATCAACCTGGACCCGCGGGCGATTGACGATCCGTTTTTGCTGCGCGGCAAAGTCCAGAGCCTGCTTGCCAACTACGGACTCAACCCGCACAACATCGTCTTCGAAATTACCGAGCGCCACGCGATCACCAACTATGCCGTTTTTCGCAAAATTATCGAGGAATATCGCAAAAAAGGCTATTTGATCGCGGTAGACGACGCCGGAGCGGGGTATTCCAGCCTGGAATCCATTACGGAGATTTACCCCGACTTCATCAAGCTGGACATGTCGCTCATCCGCAACATTGATGTCGACCCGATCAAGCAGGCGCTTCTGGAGACGTTCGTGTCGTTTGCCGAGAAGGTCAACTGCAAAATTATTGCGGAAGGCATCGAAACAGAGCGCGAGCTGGAAACGCTGATGGACGTAGGCGTCGTCTACGGCCAAGGCTATTACTTGGGCAAGCCGGACAAGGGGATGGCGCAAGTGTCTGGCCAGGCGATGAACTTTTTGCGCTACATGCAGGAAAAACGAAGGAACGGCGAGCGCGAGGCGCTGATTGTAACGCCGGACATGACGGAGATTTTGGCGAAGACGATCTGTGTGGAAAAGCACGTCCGCGTCCGCCGGGTGCACGAAATTTTCGAGCAAAACCAGCGAATCGAAAGCGTCGTCGTGCTGGAGGAGGGGCGGCCGATCGGGCTGGTCATGCGCTTTTCCCTCTATCAAATTCTCGGCGGCCAGTACGGGATTGCGCTCTACTACGAGCGGCCTGTTTCCCACATCATGAACACGAATCCGCTCAAAGCCGGCAAAACCGACAGGCTGGACGAGGTAGCCAAGCGGGCCATGGCGCGGGACGCCTACCATCTGTACGACGTCGTCATCATCGTCGGCGAGCAAAATGAATACCTCGGCATCGTGACCGTGCAAAACCTGCTCGACAAGATGGCGTCGATCAAGCTGGAAATGGCCAGCTCCGCCAATCCGCTGACGGGACTTCCCGGAAATGTGCAGATTGAGCGCGAGCTGAACTTGCGAATCAAGCAGCGCGAGGCGCAGATGGTCATCTATTGCGACCTCGATCGGTTCAAATGGTTCAATGACCGCTACGGCTTTGAGGTCGGGGACCAAATTATCGTCCGGACGGCGAATTTGCTGCGTGAAGCGTCCCGGCGGTTCGGGAGCGGAAACGATTTTATCGGCCATATCGGCGGCGACGATTTTATTCTCATCACGTCGGCGCACGGAGTGGATGCGCTCATCGCTTTTCTGATTGATTCGTTTTCGTCGTACTTCGCGGACATTTATGAAAAGTGCCGGATGGGCGAAGAGGTGCAACTGTCGATGTCGATGGCCGGAGTGGATCTCGGCCCTGACCTGTACACGAGCGCGGAAGCAGTGGCACGGCGGGCGGCAGATGTGAAAAAAACGGCCAAGTCGCATCCCGGCACGGTGTTTGTCCACGACCGCGAATGCGAGCAGCAGACGGGCGTGGAGGTATAAATTGGACGGGGACCTTTGCGCGTGGTAAAATAGGAACGTTAACTTTACAAGGTCTGGAGGCTCATCCATGAAAAAAGCGCACATCACCATGGAAAATGGTAGTCAAATCGAGCTGGAGCTGTTCGATCAGGAAGCTCCGGGAACCGTTGCGAACTTTGAAAAACTGGCAAACGAAGGCTTCTACAACGGTCTTTCGTTCCACCGTGTCATTCCTGGCTTCGTAGCTCAAGGCGGGTGCCCGTATGGAACAGGAACAGGCGGGCCAGGCTACACCATCAAATGTGAAACAAAAGGAAACCCGCACAAGCATCTGCGCGGTGCGCTCTCCATGGCGCATGCAGGCAAAGACACAGGCGGCAGCCAGTTCTTCATCTGCTACGATTCCTTCCCGCACCTCGATGGCGTACATACTGTGTTTGGCCGCGTGACTTCCGGCATGGAGCATGTCGACGCGATCAAGCAAGGCGACAAAATGGCAACCGTAAAAGTCGGAGCCGAATAATCAGCGTTTTGCAGCACCGGCGGGCACAGGCTTGCCGGTGCTTTTTATTGCGCCGCGAATACACTTGTAAGCCTATCCATCTGCTGGTATCCTATAGGGTAGACGATTTTTTGCCGAGCAAAGTCGATGGACTTTTCACAAGCTGCGTAAACAAGCTGCCTCGACATAGCATGATATGCTGGCTTGGGGGGAACGGCTTTGCCTTAGAGGCTGTTAAGGGGGAACCAATGGATCTTTTTCACTTTGATTGGAAAACGGTACCGTTTCGCATGATTGCATTCGTTATCGCTTTCAGTTTGCACGAATGGGCGCACGCCTTTGTCGCCTGGAAGTTGGGCGACGATACCGCCAAAAATGAGGGCCGTTTAACGATAAATCCAATCCCGCATATCGATCCGTTCGGTTTGATCCTCATTCTGTTTGGACCGTTCGGCTGGGCCAAGCCTGTGCCGATCAACCCGCTGCATTTTCGCGGGAACAAGCGGTTGGGCATTGTGTACGTGTCAGCGGCGGGGCCACTGATTAACCTGGTGCTGGCGATTCTTTTCTGCGTCATTTACATACTCGTAAGCCTTTTCGGCGTGATGGACGGCATGAGCGACAAAGCGGCGTTTGCGCTGGAGACGACGCTCCGATTCTGTATCATCATCAATATCGGTCTGTTTGTGTTCAACTTGCTGCCGGTTCCACCGCTCGACGGGTACAAGATCGTGCGTTTCCTGTCGCCGAGACGCTGGGATGGCGCTTTTTACAACTTTGAAATTTACGGCCCGTGGCTTTTGCTGCTCTTGATCTTTATCCCGGGGGTTAGCTCCATGATCTTCGGAGTTCCTATGGGCATGATGCTGAACTTTGTGCAACAGATTGCAGCGGGCATCGTGAGCGCGTTCATTTAAAGGAAACGAGGGGACGTCTTTTGGCATACAGCATCAAACTTGATTCCTTTGAAGGGCCCCTTGACCTTTTGCTGCACCTGATCGACAAGGCGGAAGTGGACATCTACGACATCCCGATAGCGGAAATTACCGAGCAATACCTTGCGACGATCGATCAAATGCAAGAGCTGCAATTGGACGTCGCCAGCGAGTTTGTCGTCATGGCGGCGACGCTTCTCTCGATCAAGAGCAAGATGCTGTTGCCAAGAAAAGAGGAGCACGTGTTTCAGCCGTTTCTCGATATGGATGTCGAGGAAGTGGACCCGCGCGAGGAACTGGTGGCGCGGCTGTTGGAGTACAAGCGCTACAAGCTATTGGCCGAGCAGTTGCGCGAGATGGAAATCGGCCGCAACCAGGTGTTTACCCGGCCTGCGGAAAGTCTGGCGCCGTACGTGCGCGAGGAAGATCACACGGTCAAAAACGTGACCTTGTACGATCTGATTAACGCTCTGGAAAAGCTGGTGCAAAAAGCAAAAGACAAGGAGCCGATGACAAAGGTTTCCCGTGACGAAATCTCGATCAAGGACAGGATGACGCAAATTCGCCAGCTAGTGCGTGTCGGCGGCGGAATGGTGCGCTTTTCCCAGCTTTTTTCCAAAGGGGCGACCCGTTCGGAAATCGTGACGACATTTCTCGCTTTGCTGGAGTTGATGAAGGCAAAGCACATTACATGTATTCAAAATCAACTGTTTCAGGACATCATGATATGTGATGCGGAAGGAGCCCAAAACGATGGACTATGACAAGCTGAAAGGCGTGATCGAAGGCTTGCTGTTCATCTCGGGGGATGAAGGCATTGATGCCAAGGAGATCAGTGAAATCGTCGAGGTGTCGGAAGAAGAGGTCGTTGATTTGATCGAGGACATGAAAGCGGACTTTCGCCGGGCAGGGCGCGGCGTGCAAATCGTGGAAGTGGCCAAGGCGTATCAATTGACCACCTTGCCCGAGCATGTTCCGTATTTCGAACGACTGGCAACCTCGCCGGGACAGTCGACGCTGTCCCAGGCCGCATTGGAGACGCTCGCCATCATTGCCTACAAGCAGCCTTTGACGCGTTCGGAAATCGAAGAAATCCGCGGCGTGAAGTGCGAAAAGGCACTTAATACGCTTTTGTCGAAACAGCTCATTCGCGAAGCGGGCAGAGCCGAGGGGATCGGACGCCCGATTTTGTACGCCACGACCAAAGAGTTTCTCGAGCATTTTGGCCTGCGCGAAATTTCCGATCTGCCGGAGCCGCCCGTCAATCTGGATATCGAGGAAATCCGCATGGAAGCATCCGCGCTATTTGGCAAGCAGGAAGAAAAGACAAACGATTAGTCAGTTCGGACAGTTTTTCGTACTACCTCCCGACTCGTCCCCATATATATGTACAAACCTGTGTATCGTTGTACTTTTGGGATGGGGAGGACGTTTATGAACGTGCGAAAACTTCTGTCCGGCGGACTCGTCGTTTTTCTTTTTATACAGCTCCTGTTGGCTCCGGTATCAATCGCAGAAGCCCAAGCGCCGCCGAGCCTGTCTGCCGAGGGGGCGGCCCTGATTGACGTTGCCAGCGGGCGGATTCTCTACTCGAAAAACGGCACGAAAAAAATGCGGATCGCCAGCCTGACGAAGACGATGACGGCGATTGTCGCGATTGAGACCGGGAAGCTGGACGATGTGGTGACCGTACCACCGGAAGCGGTAGGCGTAGAAGGCTCGTCCATCTACCTGAAGCGCTCCGAGAAGCTGACGCTGGAAGAGCTGCTCTACGGTCTGATGCTGCGCTCCGGAAACGACGCTGCCGTCACGATTGCCACCCATATCGGCGGCTCTGTCCCCGGCTTTACGTATCTGATGAATGAAAAAGCCGCCTTGATCGGGATGGAGCATACGAATTTTACCAATCCGCACGGGCTCGATGACAGCAACCAGCATTACTCCACGCCGGAAGATATGGCGAAGCTGTCCGCCTATGCGTTGCGCAATCCCGTCTTTCGCCAGATCGTGTCCACCAAAGTCAAGGATATCTCCTGGGAAGGGGAAGAGTGGGACAGACGGCTTTTGAACAAAAACAAGATGCTGCACCTGTACAACGGAGCGGACGGCGTCAAAACAGGCTATACGAAGCTGGCGAAGCGTTGCCTCGCAGCATCGGCCACGCGCGACGGGCGACAGTTGGCGACGATTACGTTGAACGCTTCGGATGACTGGAACGATTCGGCGAAGCTGTTGGACTACGGATTTGCCCAGTTCCCGCTGAAGCAACTGGTCGGGGAAGGGCAGGACGTCCAGCCGGAGATGCCGCTCACGATGGAAGCAGGGACCCATCTGGTGACACAAAACGCGTTTCGCTATCCGCTCCAGACTGCGGAGGAGGCGGGGATTAAGCAGCGCGTGGTAGTGGGCCAATCGACGATTACCCCGAAGATGGATGGGCAGCTTGTCGGCTTTTTGCAGCTTTATTTGAAGGAACAGATGATCGGGCAGGTTCCGCTGCTCGTTCGCGCGGACGCCCCGACGAGCAGCCAGCCGCTGACGGGCGCGCATGCGTTTTGGAAGCAACTCTGGGACATCGTGGCAGGGGGGCTGTGGAGTGCTTAATGTCATATGGCTCGGACTGATTGTCATTAGCATCGTGGTGGCAGCCGTCACCGGGCGGATGGAAGCGGTCAACGCCGCTGCCTTTGAAGGAGCAAAAACGGGCGTCACGGTATGCTTTGGCCTGCTGAGCGTGCTTGCCTTCTGGATGGGCATCATGAAAGTCGCAGAAAAATCAGGGCTGCTCGCGCTGTTGTCCAAAGTCTTGGCGCCGATCATCCAACTGCTGTTTCCCGACGTGCCAAAAGGGCACCCTGCCATGGGCTATATTTTGTCGAACATGAGCGCCAACCTGCTCGGACTTGGCAACGCGGCGACGCCGATGGGACTGAAAGCCATGGAAGAGCTGCAAAAGCTCAACCCGGATAAGCAGCACGCCTCCCCGGCGATGTGCACGCTACTTGCGATCAACACCGCGAGCATCACGATCATCCCTACCACGATGATTGCCATCCGGATGCAGTACGGCTCGGTCAATCCGGTGGAGATTGTCGGCACGACGCTTGTCTCTTCCTTTGCCGCAACGATCGTGGCGCTTTTCATCGACCGCTGGTATCGCTATCGTCACTTACGACGTCACAGTTAGGGGGAAACCGTATGTACCAATGGGTGTCCCTGCTCTCGCTATGGGCGATTCCCGTTACGATCGCGTTTGTCCTTTTATACGGGTGGAAGAGAGAGGTCCCGGTTTACGAAACATTCGTCGAAGGGGCAAAAGGGGGGCTGACCACGACCATTCGCATCTTGCCCCATTTGATCGCGATGATGGTCGCAGTCAGCATGTTCCGCGAGTCGGGGGCGCTGGACTTGCTCTTGCGGGGAATCAAGCCTGTGCTCGACATGCTGCATTTTCCCGAGGAACTCGTGCCGCTCGCCCTGCTGCGTCCGCTGACCGGGACGGGCTCGCTTGCGATTGCGACCGATCTGATCGCCCAGTACGGGCCGGATTCGTTTTTCGGCCGGTTGGCTGCCACGATGCAAGGCAGCACGGACACGACGCTGTATGTCTTGACCGTCTACTTCGGCGCTGTCGGGATTCGCAATTCGAGCTACGCGCTGAAAGTAGGTTTGTGGTCTGACCTGGCAGGGGTCATTTTTTCCTTGCTGATCGTCTCGTATGTGTTCTCCTGAATCGAAAACAGACATGTCGGATGAGAAAACTTCCTCGAACGCCGGGGAAGTTTTTCCCTTTTTCTTGTCCACACTGGTAAGAATGGGTATGATGTTGTAGAGGTGATCCAACAATGGAACGTTTGCAAAAGGTATTGGCGCATGCTGGAGTCGCCTCTCGCCGGCATTGTGAGGAACTGATCGCACAAGGACACGTGCAGGTGAATGGACAGGTCGTTCGCGAGCAAGGGATGAAGGTCGATCCGGCGACTGACCGGATTACGGTAAAAGGCCGGGAAATCGCGCTGGAAGAGCACGTCTACTATTTGCTGTACAAGCCGACAGGCGTCATCACGAGCGTCACCGACCCCCGCGGACGGCGGGTAGTGACCGACTTGCTGACAGGAGTAAAAGAGCGCGTCTATCCGGTAGGACGTCTCGACTATGATACGTCAGGCTTGCTGCTCCTGACGAACGACGGCGATCTCGCCAACAAGCTTGCCCATCCGAGCTATGAAATCGACAAGGTGTACCGCGCCTGGGTAAAAGGCGTGCCAAGCCAGGAAAAGCTGAAAAAGCTCGCGACCGGGATTCGCCTGGAGGACGGCATGACTTCGCCGGGGGCATCCAGACTGGTGAAGGCAGAGCCAGGCAATGCGAAGGCGCTTATCGAGCTGACCATCCACGAAGGACGGAATCGGCAAGTCCGGCGGATGTGCGACGCGATTGGCCATCCCGTTTTGACGCTGGAGCGCATTCGCCTCGGCTTTTTGACGCTGGAAGGCTTGCGGCCAGGCCAGTATCGTCCGCTGTCGCGGCAGGAAGTAGACAAGCTCAGGCAGGGACTGATTCAAAACAGGCGGGGCCGAGGGGCAAAACTGTGATTCGTTCAAAATCTGTTCATAAGTTATGCGCTGGCGGAAAATCTAGGAACGCTATAATAGAATGGATAATGCCTGCAATTTATTTGTAGTAGATGGGAGTATGGGCAACATGAACAAAAGCAATCGTACATATGTCAGGATCGCGGTATTGGGTCTGCTGCTTGTCGCCCTGGTTTTTGCACTCTACTCCAGCTTCGTGAAGGACCCGAATGCGGTAAAAGTAGGGAGAGACGCTCCGAATTTCAGCCTGGAGCAGCTCAATGGACCAGAATTGGCCCTTGACGATTTGAAAGGGAAGGGCGTCGTGCTCAACTTTTGGGGGACGTGGTGTGAGCCCTGTAAAAAGGAAATGCCCGCCTTGCAGGAACAATACAGCAAGTTCAAGGACAAAGGACTGGTTGTACTCGGCGTGAACATCGGCGAGTCGCCGGTTGCCGTAGAGCCATTTGTGAAGCAGTTCGGCGTCGAGTTTCCGATTTTGCTGGACCGCCAGTCGCAAATTACGAAGCTGTACCGGATCGGTCCGATTCCGACGACCTTTTTCATCGCGCCTGATGGAGAAGTGAAGGAAATTTTTATCGGACAACTAAATGAAGCGATGATTGCGGACAAACTGTCCAAAATCTTGCCGTAAGCGAGGAGCAATATGGATCAGCGAAAATGTGAATGTGGACATACGAATCCCGTCGGAACGCTGCTCTGTGAATCGTGCGGGAAGCCGTTGAATGTGGAAGTGTTCGAGCAGATACAGTTTCCCGACATGCGCTACGAAGGGATGGCACGGCGTTCCCAGACGTACACGAAAAAGTGGATCGACCGAATCTGGAATACTTTTTCCTCGGTCAAAATTGCAATCGGTATCATTATCGTTATTCTGGTTGCCTCTGCCGTCGGAACGGTGTTTCCGCAGCAGCAATACATACCTGTTCCGGTGCCGACAGAAGCCGATGTGGCGCGCTTCTATACCGATACGTACGGGACGCTCGGAACCGTTTACTACGGGCTGGGCTTTCACAATCTGTACTCCTCCTGGTGGTTCGTGACGCTGCTCGTGCTTTTGGGAACTTCGCTGGTCATCTGTAGTCTCGACCGGGTCGTTCCGCTCTACAAGGCGCTCAGCAAGCCGCGGCTCAATCAGCACAAGTCGTTTTTGAAGGGGCAGAAGCTGTTTGGCGAAGGAGAGCTTGCGCCGGACGCAGATCAGGCGGAGCTTCTGGAGCGCTCGGCCGCCGTCCTGAAGAAAAAAGGCTACCGGATTTTCCGGGCAGAGCGGGCGATCATGGCCGAAAAAGGCCGCTTCAGCCGCTGGGGCCCATACATCAACCACATCGGTTTGATCCTGTTTCTGATCGGTGTGCTCATGCGCAATATCCCTGGCTTCTACTTGGACGAGTTCGTCTGGGTGCGCGAGGGACAAACCGTTGCGATCCCGGAGACGCCCTACTACATAAAAAGCGAGAACTACCAGACGACGTACTGGTCGGAGGAAGAAATGCCGGAGAAGCTGGAGTTGAACGGGGGCGTAATCCCGAAAAGCTTCCAGACCGATGCCGTCCTGTACTTGAACAAAAACGCGGACGTACCGGGCAAGAAACCCGATCTGGTCGAAGTGCAAAAAGGCCCGATTATCGTCAACCACCCGATGATCGAAGGAGATATTGCGATTTATCAGTCAGGGGTACAGGAGATGCAGCTCGGCGCTCTCAACTTTGTGCTGGTCGACGTGAAAAACGGAGACAAGGAGCTGGGGGCGTTCAAGGTCGATCTGTACAATCCGGCAGTAGAGCAAGAAGTCGCCGCCGGAATCAAGGTGCGAGTCCTGGATTACTTCCCGGATTTCATAATGGGCAGCGACGGCAAGCCTGCTACGAAAACGAACCTGCCGAAAAATCCGATGGTCGCGCTGGAGATTGTGGATGAAGCTACACAGCAAAGCGAGAAGCTGGTCTATTTGCAAGGCTCGGTTTTGACGCAAAAATCGGATGCCCGCTTCGGCCTGACCTTCCACAAGCCTGATCTGATCGACATCTCCGGCTTGAACGTGCGGATCGACAAGGCCGTGCCGCTCATTTACTTCGGGGCGTTTATCTTTATGATCGGTGTCGCGATGGGCTTCTTCTGGCAGCATCGCCGCATCTGGGTGCAGACACAGGATGGAACGATTTTGCTGGCAGCGCATACGAACAAAAACTGGTTCGGGCTTCGCAGGGAAGTGGACGGTTTGGTTGAGCAGTTGCAGCTCCCTGTAACCATCGAAGAAAAAACGAAGGCGTAAAAGCTCCAAGGGGGTACTCTCGACGTGCAGCTCATACAATTGAGTGACTGGTTACTGGATATCGCGTTTTTGCTGTACGTGATCTCGTCGGTTGTGTTTGTGGTGGCGATGACGGGGAAAAACTGGGCGGGACGCGATCCGAAGCAACATGAGGAACGCTATGGACGGATTGCCTATTGGCTTGCGGTCATTGGCTTTCTGGCGCAGACAGGGTATGTGATTGCCCGCTGGATTGGCGGAGGGCACAGCCCGACGAGCAACATGTTTGAGTTTATGGCCTTTTTGGATTACTGTATTATCCTGGCCTATCTGATTATTTACCGCATCTACAAGCTGACGGTAATCGGGGCGTTTGTGCTTCCGCTCGGGGTCATCATGCTGGCGTATTCGTACGTGTTCCCCAAAGAAGTGACGCCGCTGATTCCATCGCTGCAAAGCTACTGGCTGCACATTCACGTGACGACAGCGGCGCTCGGGGAAGGGATTCTCGCAGTCGGTTTCGCAGCAGGGCTGATGTATTTGATTCGTACGGTGCCGCAACATATTTCTACGCGCAGCACCAAGTGGCTGGAGTTCGTGCTTGCTGTCGTTCTCATGCTCGTCGGGTTCATTTTGATGGAATCCACATTTGCCAGAATGGAACAAAAGACCGTTTTTGAAATGAACATGGAGCAGATGAACGCGGCCGGGCAGATGGAAAAAGTACAGGTGGAGTACACGATGCCCGCGATCGTCGCCCCAGCCGATTCGAAAATCGTTCAGGCCGGGCCGATGAACCCGTGGTTCGAAGCGCCGACCTGGATGGAAGGGAAGGACGCCGCGCGCAAACTGAACACGATGCTCTGGTCGATCATCACCGGGACCGTTTTGTACGGCGGGCTGCGCCTGATTTTCCGCAAGCGTCTCGGCGCTGTGATCCAGCCTTCGCTGGAAGGCATCGAGCCTGACCTGCTGGATGAAATCAGCTACCGGGCCATCAGTATCGGTTATCCTGTGTTCACCCTGGGCGCCTTGATTTTTGCGATGATTTGGGCGCAGGAAGCTTGGGGACGATTCTGGGGCTGGGACCCGAAAGAAGTATGGGCGCTCATCGTCTGGCTGTTTTACAGTGCGTATTTGCACCTGCGCCTGTCCCGCGGCTGGATCGGTGCGAAATCAGCCTGGATGTCCGTCATCGGATTCGTTATCATTTTAATTACACTGGTCGTGGTCAATCTGGTCATTGCCGGTCTGCACTCCTACGCAGGCGTGTAGCATACCCCTTCAAAAAGCTGGTGATTTTGCCAGCTTTTTGGACTATCTTCAAACCGTTGTACGATATCATGAGGCCAAGAGGTGTTAAACATGGAAAAAATGGCACGTATTCTCGTAGTAGATGATGAGGAGCGCATTCGCCGCCTGCTGAAAATGTACCTGGAAAGGGAAAACTTCCTCATCGACGAGGCTGACAATGGCGAACAGGCTGTCGAGATGGCTGTCGGCAGCGATTACGATATTATTTTGCTCGACCTGATGCTTCCCGGGATGGACGGGATCGAAGTATGCCAGCGCATTCGCGAGTTCAAGGCAACCCCGATCATCATGCTCACGGCAAAAGGCGAAGAAACAAACCGTGTGCATGGCTTTGAGGCGGGAGTCGATGATTACGTTGTCAAGCCGTTCAGCCCGCGCGAGGTCATGTACCGGGTCAAAGCGATTCTGCGCCGTTCCTCCGCTACCGCTTACTTGAAGACGGAGACGTTCAACAGCCACTCCGTGCTTGTTTTCCCCGAGCTGACGATCGACCACGACGCGCACAAAGTCATCGCGAGCGGCCAGGAAGTGAGCCTCACGCCGAAAGAGTACGAGCTGCTGCACTACCTCGCCCTGTCGCCGGACAAAGTGTTTACGCGCGAGGAGCTGCTCAAAGACGTTTGGCATTACGAGTTTTTCGGAGATTTGCGCACGGTAGATACGCACATCAAGCGGCTGCGCGAAAAACTGAACCGGGTTTCTCCGCAGGCGGCCAACATGATTGCGACCGTCTGGGGAGTCGGCTACAAGCTTGAGGTGCCGAAATAAGTGGACGTTATTTTTCGCAGCGTTGTCGGAAAGCTATGGATGACGATTATTGCGCTGTTTGCGCTCGTTTTGACGATCTTCAGCCTGCTGCTCGTGCAGTCGTTTGACAGCTTTTACAGCAATCGGCAGACGAAAAATTTGCAGGAGCTGGCAGAGGGATTGTCCAAGGGGCTGGCAGCGAGCGCGGACAAGCGGGAAGCATTGGAGATGGCTTCGACCTTTGGCCTTGTCCACCACACCGGGATGGTGGTGCTGGATGAGAACAGCCAGGTCATCGGAAAAAGCGAAGGCAACGGCTTGCCAGACATTCCCGTCGAGCAGTTGCTGAAAGACCAGGCGTTGCATCTGTCCGAGGCACTGGCCGGAAAGCATCCCGCCCCGCAGCGAATATACTTGCAGGTGGCCTCGAACAATCCGAACGACCATATGAGCAGCGTGCAAATGCTCGCGGTGGCGGTGCCGTTGGAGGTCGCGCCGGGCAAGCAGGGCGCTGTGGTGATGTACCAGGCGATTGAGGATTTTGACGATACCGTAAACGAAGTGCGGTTTTTAATTTTTGTCGTCGGCGTGATTGCATTCGTTTCTACCACGGTGTTTGCCTTTTTCCTGTCGTCGCGGATCACGATTCCGCTCAGGCAAATGAAGGAGACGGCGCACCGGATCGCGGAAGGCGATTTTCACGCGGAAGTTCCGATCAAAACA
Organism: Brevibacillus sp. FW301-21C12A; assembly: GCF_058788915.1. Classification (NCBI taxonomy): domain Bacteria; kingdom Bacillati; phylum Bacillota; class Bacilli; order Caryophanales; family Paenibacillaceae; genus Brevibacillus; species Brevibacillus sp. FW301-21C12A. The sequence continues at coordinate 121,228 of NZ_JBYTBG010000004.1, read as the reverse complement.
ACGGACGAAACCGGCGAGCTGGCGGCCTCGTTCAACACGATGGCGAGCAAGCTGAATCAGCTTGTCGACGCCTTGTCCAAAGAAAAGGAGCAGCTCGCAAGCGTCTTGCGCTCGATGGTGGACGGGGTGGTCATGATCGACGTCAACGGGAAAATTGCCGTCACGAATCCGCCCGCAGAGCGCTTTTTGCGCGATTGGGAGTTCGAGCACAAGGACGAGCAGGTTCCGCTGTTCGCCTTTTACCAGCAGGTCGTGCAAACCGGGCAGGAGGTCACGGAGGACATTCCGGTACAGGGCCGCATCTGGGCGCTTGTCATGGTGCCGCTCAATGACCGCGAGCAAATTCGCGGGGCTGTAGCCGTCCTGCGCGACATCACCCAGGAGCGAAAGCTGGACAAAATGCGCAACGATTTCGTGGCGAATGTGTCGCACGAGCTGCGCACACCGTTGTCCATGTTGCAAGGCTACAGCGAGGCGATAGTCGACGATATCGCGACGACGCCGGAAGAGCACAAAGAACTTGCGCAAATCATTTACGACGAGTCGGTGCGCATGACCAAGCTGGTCAACGAGCTGCTCAGCCTGGCGCGGATGGAAGCCGGGCATGTGGAGCTGTTTCAGGAGATTGTGGAGCTGCGCCCGTACCTGGAGCGAATCCAGCGCAAGTTCACGAACCTGGCCCGGGAGCGCGGGATTACACTGCTTTTGGATGTGACGACGTCGCACAGCGAGGTCTACATCGACCCGGACCGGATGGAGCAGGTGTTGACCAACCTGATCGACAACGCGCTCAGGCACACGCCGAGCGGGGGCAGCGTCACCATCCGCGCGCGCGGCGACAAGACTTTGCTGATCGAGATCAGCGATACAGGCAGCGGGATTCCGCAGGAGGATTTGCCGTTTGTGTTCGAGCGCTTCTACAAGGCCGACAAGGCCCGGACACGCGGGCGCGTAGGCGGGACCGGACTGGGTCTTGCCATCGCGCGCAACATCGTCGAAGCGCACGGCGGGACAATCGGCGTGCAAAGCAAGCTGGGAGAGGGTACGACCTTTACGATCGCGATGACCGTACAGGCGAAAAACAAATAGGAGTGTAGAGAGAGATGATAAAAACGATCTTGTTTGATGTGGATGGGGTTATGCTCAGCGAAGAACGCTACTTCGATGCTTCCGCGCTGACAGTCTGGGAGCTTTTGTTCAGTCCGGGGTACGTCGGTTTGCAAGGGGATACGTTTACTCCGGCTCCCGAGGAAGCGCTGATTCGGCGCGTCCGTGAGCAAGTGTTCGCGCATGATGAAGTGCTGGATTTCATCAAATCCCGCGGCATCAATTCCAACTGGGATATGGTTTTCCTCGCGTTTTCCTACCAGTTGATTCGTTTGATCGAAGCCCTCAAGCCGCACGTGCCGGAAGCGGCAAGCCTGCTCACCGCTCCGCTTGAGCGGCAAGAGCTCGCCCGGCTGCGCGACTGGGCAACCGTCTACGCTCCTGATTTTCAGGTCGACTACGCTGCTTTTCTCCCTGACTTTGCGCGAAGCTCGGCGCAAAAGGCCGACCTGCTGTTGTATTTGAACGAGCTGGCCCGCGAACGTTGCGGAGTGGAAACCGACATGTTTTCGCCGAACTGCGCCCTGTGGCAGTTGGTGCAGGAGACGTTTCAGGAATGGTACTTGGGCGATGAGCGAGTGGCTGCCTCTATCGGACGGGAAACGATGCAGCCAGGCAAAAAAGGCTTCCTGACTGACGAAATCCCGATTGTGCCGACGAAAGACATGGTCGAGCTGTTCCGCACGTTAACAGAACGCGGGTACACATTGGGCATTGGAACAGGCCGTCCGAGCATCGAGACACACGTTCCTTTGCGCGAGATGGGCCTGTTGGATTGGTTTGACCCTGAGCGTGTAGTGACCGCCACTCATGTGCTCGAAGCAGAAGCGAACTGCCCGAACTACGTGCCCTTGTCCAAGCCGCATCCTTTTTCGTATGTAAAAGGCTTGCTCGGCTTGTCCACACCGGACCGTGACGTGCTGCAATACCCGCTGCCGATCGCGAACGGCGCCGAAGTGCTGGTCGTGGGAGATTCCTTGGCCGATTTTCTCGCGGCTCGCTCCATCGGCTGCCGGTTTGCGGCGACACTGACCGGATTGTCAGGCCAGGAGGCCCGCAGCAAATTTGAAGAAGTGCAAGCCGACTACATTTTGGATGATGTTCGCGGCCTTTTGGACATCTTGAAGTGAAGCCAAGCGCACGGCGTACGAAAAAGACTCCATCGCAATGAAAAGCGGCGGAGTCTTTGTGATTTTGTCCAAACGTGTGTGCAAGCTCAAGCCCAGCGCAAGGAGGTCAAACATTTGCAGCGGAAGGCGTGAATGAGAAACGCGTGCTTTTGATCGTGGCGGACGATCACTTCGTAGGTTCCGTCCTGGCGCGAGTAAAACAGCACATCGGTGTAATCTTTGTTTTCCTCAAAAAAATGGCGAACCTGCTTCAGCCGCGTTCTCATTTCCTCGGACTTGACCGCAATCGTAAAAGTAGTGTCCTGCGCTGCGCTTTTCTCCGTGATCTCGATTTCATTCTCAGCAAATGTGTAGTGGAGCAAACGGTTTCCTCCTTACCAGACAAAATAGCGTAAGTAAACGTACAGATGGGAGACGACAATCGACATAATCATCAGCGGGAAAGCCACCTTCATAAAGCTGACAAAGCCGATATGATGCCCTTCCTTGGCGGCGAGACCGGCGACGATGACGTTGGCACTGGCACCGATGAGCGTGCCGTTTCCGCCCAGGCAGGCGCCGAGAGCGAGGCTCCACCAAAGCGGCTCCAGGTTGGTAATGCCCAGTGCCCCCATCTCTTTAATCATCGGGATCATCGTCGCGACGAACGGGATGTTGTCCACAAACGCCGAAGCAATCGCACTCATCCACAGAATGAGCAGCGACGTTTTCAACGGATCGGCCCCTGTCAGGTTGATCGCCTGGCTCGCCAGCTTCGCGATGACGCCTGTTTCGACCAGACCCGATACAAGGACAAACAAGCCGATGAAAAAGAAAATCGTGTTCCACTCGACTTTGCTGATCGCGTCCTCCAGGTAATGCTCTCCGGTGATGAGGAGAAGCAGAAAAGCGCCAGTGAGCGCGATGGTCGCGGATTCCAGATGCAGGGCCCCGTGCAGCATGAAGCCGATAATCGTCAAAGCCATGACGGTCAATGATTTTTTCAGCAAGGTCGTATCGGTAATTTCGTCGCGTTCGTTCAACTGCATGATCTTCGCGCTCAGCTCCGGAGAAGTATGCAGTTGTTTCCGATAAATGAAAACGAGGCACAAGATGGTCAGCGCCATGATGATGGCAATAACCGGACTCAAATTCAGCAAAAACGCCATAAAATCAAGCTCGGGCACGGAGCTGCCAATCATGATATTGGGCGGGTCGCCGATCAAGGTTGCGGTACCGCCTGCATTGGAGGCAATAATTTCGCTGATTAAAAAAGGAATCGGATTCAGCTCAAGCTGTCTGGCGATGCTGAACGTAACGGGGACGATCAGGAGCACCGTCGTGACGTTGTCCAGAAAAGCAGAAGCGAGCGCGGTGATGATGCTCAAGTAGACGAGAATGCGGACTGGCTTGCCTTTTGCCAGCTTGGCGGCGCGAATCGCGACGTATTTGAACACGCCGGTTTGCGCTGTCACAGCTACGAGAATCATCATCCCGATCAAGAGGCCGAGCGTGTTGAAGTCGATGTGATGAATCGCCTGCTCCTGGGTGACGATGCCAAACAGCACCATGAGAATCCCGCCGCACATGGCGACGATCGTTCTGTGCAATTTTTCGCTAATAATAAATGCGTAAGTAACTAAAAAGATGCCAATGGCGAACAGCGCCTGGTTCGTCATAAGAAACTCCTTTCTTGGTGTAAAATCATCTTGTCCCATTATAGCGCTAACAAAATGGAGGGTAAAGCAAAAGACCCGGCGCGCAGCCAGGTCTTTTCGGCGAAACATGAAGCGGGAAAAACCGCCTACAGTTCAATTTGCGTGACGCTTTTCACTTCGGCCAGCTCGCCCATCGTATCGAGCAGCTCGGGGGTCAGCGGTTTGTCTACAGACAGCATCATGATCGCGTCTCCGCCGACATCGCGGCGCCCTACTTGCATCGTCGCGATGTTGACGCTGTTTTCGCCAAGGATGGAACCGACGCGTCCGATGACACCGGGGCGGTCGTTGTGGTGAATATAGAGCAGATAGCCTTCTGGCGCCACGTCGATGGCGAAGTCGTCAATTTTCACAATCCGCGCGCCGTAGCCGTTGAGACGCGTACCCGCAACGATGCGAGTTTCTTGCGTCGTCTTCAGGGTAACCGTCAGCAGGTTGGTAAAGCCTTTGTTTTGCGCCGCCTTTTGCTCGGTAACGGTGATGTCGCGCACTTTTGCCAGCAGCGGCGCATTCACGTAGTTCGCGACTTCGCCGAGGCGGAAGGACAAGACGCCCTTCAGGACGGTACGGGTCAGTGGCGACGTATCCACGTCGGTCAGCTCGCCGCTGTATTTGATTGCCACCTCGGAGATCGAACCGACAGTCACTTGGGCGAGGAAATGGCCCAGCTTCTCACCGAGCTGGAAGTACGGCTGCACCTTTTCCATCACGTGTGCAGGGATGGACGGCAGGTTTACGGCGTTTTTGAACGGCTCGCCGCGCAGTACCTTCAAAATCTCCTCGGAAACGTCGACCGCGACGTTTTCCTGCGCTTCCACTGTCGAAGCGCCCAGGTGAGGGGTCGTGACCACTTGCGGCAGGCCGACCAGCGGGTTGTCGACAGGCGGCTCTTCCTCGAATACGTCCAGAGCGGCTCCGGCGACTTTGCCGCTTGTGATGGCTTCGTACAACGCTTTCTCGTCGATGATGCCGCCGCGCGCGCAGTTGATGAGACGCACGCCTTCCTTCATCTTGGCAAATTCACGCGTGCTGATGATGTGGCGTGTTTCTTTTGTCAGCGGGGTGTGAACGGTGATGAAATCGGCCTGACGGCAAATCTCATCGACAGTCGCGTGGATGACGCCCATTTTTTGCGCGCGTTCTTCCGTCATGAACGGGTCGTAGCCCATGACGCTCATCCCAAACGCTTTGGCCCGTTTGGCGACCTCGGAGCCGATCCGGCCCATGCCGATGACGCCGAGCACTTTTTTGTTCAACTCCACTCCTTGGAAGCTTTTGCGGTCCCAAGTGCCGTCGACCAGCTTTTTGTGCGCCTGCGGGATGTTGCGAGCGACTGCCATCAGCATGGCGAAGGAATGCTCGGCGGTGGAAATCGTATTGCCGTCCGGCGCATTGATGACCGGGATACCCGCCTGGGTCGCTGCGGCGATGTCGATATTGTCCACGCCTACGCCAGCGCGGCCGACTGCTTTCAGGTTCTTCCCGGCGGCGAGCACCTCGGCTGTCACCTGTGTTTGGCTGCGGACGAGCAAGGCGTCGTAGTCGCCGATGACTTCGATCAGCTCAGCAGGAGAGAGGTTGGTTTTGCGGACGACTTCGACATCTTCTGCGTCCAGCAGTTGCTGGATACCAAATTCGCTAAGTGGGTCAGTAATGAGAACTTTATACATGTGCAATGAGCACCTCCTGAGCAGCTTTGACACCGGCACCCAGTTCGACTGGAGCACCGATCTGGTGGAGCGACATTTCAATCGCGGAAATCACTTGCAGGACATCGAGCGGCTCGCAATAGCCCATGTGCCCGATGCGGAAAATTTTCCCCTTCAAATGCTGTTGGCCGCCGGCGATGGTGACGTTGTACTGCTTCGTCAGCACCTTGCGCAGCGCTTCTGCGTCAAACGCCCCTTGAGGATCGCAGGAAGTGACGGTCAGAGCGGCGTAAGCGTCGTCGGCCATCAGGTTGACGTTCAACGCCCGCATGGCTGCGCGGGTCATGTCGCGCATCAGCTCATGGCGTTTGATGATCGCAGGCAAGCCTTCCTCGTCGAGCATATCGAGCACCTCGGCCAGACCGAAAATGAGCGAGACGGCCGGGGTGTACGGCGTTGTTTGCTCGGCGAGGCTTTTTTTGTACGCCTTCAGGTCGAGATAAAAAGCGAGCGGCTTGTTCGCTTCGATGACTTTCCAGGCGCGTTCGCTCGCCGCCAGAAAAGCAAGGCCGGTTGGCAGCATAAACGCTTTTTGCGAGCCGGTCACGACGATGTCGACACCCCAGGCGTCCATTTCGCAAGGGACAGCGCCCAGGCAGCTAACCGCGTCTACGATGAACAGCGCGTCCGAATGGGTACGGATCGTTTTGGCAAGCTCGGCAATCGGGTTTTGCACCCCGGTAGATGTTTCACAGTAGGTCGCGAATACCGCTTTTACTTGCGGTTTTTCCTTGAGGAAAGCTTCCAGCAGCTCTGGTGTAACGGCCTGCCCCCAAGGAACCTCCAGACGGTGGGCAACCACGCCGTAGCGCTCGCAAATTTTGGCGAAACGCTCGCCGAAAGCGCCGCTGACGAGAATCGCTGCCTCATCTCCAGGCTGCAGAGTGTTCACGACGCCTGTTTCCAGCGCGGCGGTTCCGCTGCCAGCCAGGATGTACACGTCCTGGGTCGTACCGAAGTAAGGCTTCAGTCGTTCCGCCGTGCGAGCGAACAGAGCGGAAAATTTGCCGCTGCGATGTCCGATCATCGGCTGGCTCATCGCCAACTGCACGCGAGGGGGGATCGGGGTAGGGCCGGGAATGCGCAAAATCAGTTTGTCAGTGAACATGTCTCTCTCCTCCTAAATAAATCAATAAAAAAACCTCCCGTTCTCACACTGCTCCTATTACAGAACAGTGAGGGACGAGAGGCTTTGCTTCGCGGTGCCACCCTCATTCGCTCCCTTTTTCTCAAAAAGGAGCCTTGGCAGGTACATGACCTGTAGAGATAACGGATCTACCGTTCGCACCTACTGGGACGGGAAAAATCGTCCGTTCAGCGCAGCAGCTCGGAAGTGCTTATCTGTGGTAGAAACCGCCGATTCGCAGCAATCATCGGCTCTCTGAGGATTTCCGGGGCCACAGCATTTCTTCGTCATCGCTGTTGGTGATGTGGTGTTTCGTAAGATTTGTACTAAAGATATCACGGCAAAATGACACCGTCAAGAACAAAAACAAGAAAAAATGAACAATGTCAAAAAAAATAGATTTATCGTTCGTGAATAATAGCGATCAGGGAGTGGGTAAGAGCTAGAAAACAACCAAAAACCGAACGTTAAGATATTGGTCTCACAAAAAATGGGAAAAATGCGCCGGAATGTTCGGTTTTTCTGCATGATTTTATCTTACCGAAAAATCAAAAAATAAGAAACGGGAAAATGTCGATCAGCCGTTCAGGGGAGAAAACTGAAAAACCTCTTACATACAAAGTACGTAAGAGGTTTTGTTCTTGGAATCCTATTCCACTTTGATAGAGTCGGTCGGGCATCCTTCCGCAGCGTCGCGAACGTCGTCTTGCAGGATATCCGGGATTTCAACACTGTTAGAGTTGTCATCCAACTTGTTGAACGCAAGGCCCTCATCGTCGTAGTCAAAAACGTCAGGGGCCGTGGCGCCACAGGCACCGCAAGCAATACAAGTATCTTTATCTACCCATGTAGTCATTGTGGTTTCACCTCCCGTTACAAGTGGTACGTCCACTATCATAGACAATTGTATGCTCTTGTCCACAAGATTTCAAGATTGAATCAGTCTAAAAATGTACGACTACTTGTAAAGCGGGATTTCAGGGGTGTTCAGTACGGAGTAAAGCTTGCCATTCAACTTCTTGAAATCGCCAAAGTGGACGGCATCGGTTGCATGCAACACCTTCACTGCCGCTGCCACATCCGTGATTCCCAACGTTTGCGACTCGCTGGAAGCAAGCAGCAGGTCGAGGCGGGCGGTCAAATCTTCCGGATTGTAGCTGTCCCAATGCTTGTTCGCAGACATGAACAGGGCGGCCAAATAAGTCCGGTAGTGAAAAGGGTACTGCTTCCACTGCGCTGCCGTAACGGTTGCAGGCGCTGTTTGTGGCATCGGTTTTTTCTCGACATACGCCGATTCCCAGGCCGCGACGGAATGATAGACCATTTCCTGGGCCGTCAACCAACTGTTCTGGGATAAAGTCAAGTTGGAAGCGATGGCAGCAGGCGTTGCGGCATTACTATTCTGATCGGAACGGATTCTCTCCATACTATCCAAATAAGCCCGTACACTGTTCGTAAAATTGGCGTGTGCTTGTGTCAGCAGCGGAGAGGTCGGGAGCGGCACCTTTTTTTCCAACTCCTTCAGCGTCTGCTCGGCTAGCTTTTCCAACTGCTTCAACGCGTCAGAGCGGCCTTTCTGATCGAGGCTTCCCCAATTTGCCATCGCATCGAAATGCGCCTGTTTCAGTTCAAGCGCCGGCGCGTACACGGCGTAGTAAAAGCGGATGAAGTCCTGCTCGCTGTACAGCTTTTGCTCGCGCAGGAGCTTTTCCTTTTCCGCTTCTTTTTGTTTGGCTTCCAGCGCAGCCGCCTGCTCGGCTTCAATCGATGACTTCATATAATGGGCGCCGAAAAAAAATCCACCAACCCCGCATGCAAGTGTTATGATGATCATGTACGCCATCATAAATTCTGACTTTTTCAATCGTTTTGTCATAAAGAAATCCTCCAAATCCAATCCAGCAAAAATGGTGCAGGCTGCCATGCCCGCCAAAAATAAAAAGGAAAAGTGCAAGGAGTACCAATGAACAGTCAAAACAGTGTGGCAGAGGAACTTGAGCTTCTATGCGCTGTCGCCCTGAATGCGATGATTCCTCTGGCGAACGAGAGAACGCTTCAGTCAGCCTACTACATACTGCGCGGCAGAAAAGCGAATCAGACCCTGCAGGATGTGCATTTGTACAACCTTTATCCGTATTATCGGATGTTTCCCGGTTTTTCAAAAGAGGATTGGGATAAAATTGTTGCAACTTTGTTTCAAAAAGGGCATTTGCAACAGCGGGAAGGGGAAGGGGCAAGCCCCAAGCCGACGTTTTTGGTCACCGAAACAGGCTGCCAGTCTGCCCGGGAGGCGTATGAGAAATACCGCTTCGCCGTCTGGTTTGCGCCCTTTACGCAGTTTGATTTCGCTTCGCGCATCGAGACGTTTTGGCAGCGGCTTCACCTTCTGGTGCAAACGGTGTCGCAAATGCTGGGAAAAGACCTTGGGTTTACGCCTGTCGTGACCGACAAATCCGTCCAGCTTTGGGTCAAGGAGCAGTTGCAGCCGAAAGAGGCGAGAGCGGTATGGACAGACGGGCTGGCCGAGGAGCTGTACCGGCTGTGGGAGCCGCTTGCGCCCGAGGTGCAAAAGCTGCTGGTCACTCAACTATCCGGCATCTCGCAGGTGGGAAAAACGCTTGGACAACTGGCGAAGCAACAGCAGGTGACGCGCGTCTATCTGACGCTGTTGTTCCGCTATGGGCTGGCTGCCTCGATGCAACGGCTGATGAAGGAAGCAGAGGCGTTTCCGCTGCTTTCCCGGCTGGTCACCCGGGAAAACAAGCTCGATCCGCGGTTGAGCGACAGCGCGGCCCGGACGTATGCCATGGTGCAGCGAGGCTGGAGCAAGGCGGAGATCGCCGTCAGACGGCAAATGAAAGAAAGCACGGTCGAAGATCATCTCGTGGAAATTGCCCTGCGCTGTCCGGAGTGGGATGAATCGGCCTATTTGTCCCCCGAGACGCGCAGCGTGATCGTCGCCGCAAGCGAAGCGTTGCAAACGAGCAGACTGCGGCTCATCAAGGACCACGTCGGGCCTGCCGTCAGCTATTTGCAAATCCGTCTGGCGTTGGCCCGCAGGCAGGGGGAGACGAATGGATAAAGAGTTGCACGACTATTTGAAGGAGTATTTCGGCTACGAGGCATTCCGGCCGGGCCAAGCGGCTATCATAAAACGAGTGCTAGGCGGACAGAGCGTCCTCGGCCTGATGGCAACGGGCGGCGGGAAATCGGTCACCTATCAGCTTCCTGCCTTGCTGTTGCCGGGTATCACGGTGGTGGTTTCCCCGCTCATTTCGCTCATGGTCGATCAGGTTCAGCAACTGCGCACGAAAAGGCGCATACCTGCCGCCTATTTAAACAGCACGCAAGACCCGGCAGAGGCGCGGGAAGTGTTGCAGAAGATCGCGGCTGGCGCCTGCAAGCTGCTGTACATTTCGCCGGAAAAGCTGCAGCAGCCCTACGTCCAGCAAGTGCTGGGCCGCGCGCGGGTGTCGCTTCTGGCGATTGACGAAGCCCACTGCATCTCCGCGTGGGGACACGATTTTCGCACCGATTACTTGCGGCTGCCGGACACGCTAAAACAGCTCGGCAATCCGCCCGTGCTGGCTGTGACCGCGACGGCGACGACAGCGGTGCGCAATGAAATCTGCTCCCTGTTCGGGATTGCGCAGGAACATGTCGTCGTGCAATCGCTCAATCGGGCAAACATCGCGTTTGATCTGGCGGAAGTGAACGGGGAAAGCGAGCGGCGCCAACTGACGTTCGAGCTGATGGACAGGCTGGAAGGGCCGGGAATCGTCTATTGCAGCACGCGGCAGGCCGTCGATGTGCTCGTGGCTGCGTATCAGCTCGACGGGAAAAGGCGCGTGGACGGTTACCACGGAGGCATGAACAGCATAGAGCGGATGCTGATCCAGACGCAGTTTCTGGCGGGCGAACTGGACGTCATCATCGCGACGAACGCATTTGGCATGGGCATCGACAAGCCGGATATTCGCTACGTCATTCACTACCAGATGCCAGCAAGCCTGGAGGCGTACTCGCAGGAGATCGGCAGGGTCGGCCGCGATGGACGGCCCGGCTATGCCATGCTGCTGTACGCCCAGGAGGACATCCAGATTCATCAGTACATGCTGGACAAGGAATACCCGACTCCTGTGCAAATCCAGCAGTTTATCCAATATTACCGCGGGGGAGCGGCCCTGGATGCCCAGGCATTGGCCATGATCGACATGTCCGAGGAAATGGCGGCCATGCTCACCTTTTATACAGAGCGTGCCCTGTCCCGGGCGCAGGTGAGCAGCACACACGAAATAGCCAATCCCGTCCATGATATTTGGCAGGAGACGGAAAAGCGAAAGGCCGTCAAGCGAAAAAAGTTGTCCGAAATGGTATCGTACGTGCTCGCTGACAGTTGTCTGCGCAAGCATTTGAATCAATACTTTGGCGAAGCAGACCACGGCTATGACCGTTTTTGCTGCTCGCGCTGCGGATTGCAGCGGCAAGCTTACGAAGGGCAGCAGCCCGCGCTGATGCAGCCGGAAGCACAAAACAGTTGGAGTTTGCGGCAGGCATTGGACAAGCTTTTGCCGAAAAAATAAAAGGAGAGAACGATTACGTGAAAGAAAGTGGGCTAGAGGTGGATGAAGCGACGCTGCGGCTGAATCTGTGGCTGACCCAGGCGTTGGTTTTGGCGGCGGCAGCGGCAAGCAGCTTCTGGGTCCACGGATGGCAAGGGACGCTTGGCTTGTTCAGCTTCCCGGGGTGGAAGGGAATCGGCCTTGCGTGCGGTGTGGCAGCGGGGATTGTGCTCTTCAGCATTGCCATGGAAACCTATTTACCCAGACGCTGGCAGGACGACGGCAGCATCAACGAAAAAGTGTTTGGAGCCATGTCTTCCAGCCTGACGGTGCTCGTATGCGTCATCGTCGGTATTGGCGAGGAATGGCTGTTTCGCGGCGTGATCCAGCCGTTTGCCGGGAATGCCTGGACGAGCCTCATCTTTACGCTCGTACATGTGCGCTATTTGAAAAAGCCGCTGTTAATCGCGAGCGTGTATGGCACGAGCTGGCTGTTGGGGCTGCTGATGGATTGGCACGGCTCTTTGTGGCCGCCCATCGTCGCGCATATTGCCATTGATGTTTCATTGGCCTTTTATCTGCAAAAGACTTTGAAAAAGGAAAAGGGGGAGGAAGAGTGAATTTGCAGACGAACCAATTGCCGCCTCGACGCTCCCGTCATACCCGCCCAAAAGCGTCAGTGGGATTGAAAACATGGGTTCGGTCGGGACTCTTGGTATTTGGACTTGTTTTTTTCGGGCTGATCGGCCTGGAGCTGTACAAGGCGAATGTAGCCCGGGAACAGGCAGAAGCCGTCGACATGATCTTGACGCCGCCAGAGGCAGGCGAAGCGAAGACGGCGGCAGCCGAAGCAGAAACGGGAGCGGAAACGGAAACAGCCGCCAGCGAGCCAACATCGGTGGCGCTCCCGTCTACTCCCGCAGAGACTGCGCAGCCAGCCGAGCAGACTGAATCTGCGTCTGTTGCCGCTTCGCCGCCTGCTACTGCCGCAAGCAGCGCTCCGGCCAGCACAAGCGCGGCAGTAGCTCCGCAAACCGAGAGCAAGCCCGTCCAGCAAAAAACCGAGAGCGCATCTGCTGCTCCTGCTCCGGCACAGCCAGCTCCTGAACAGAAGCCGGTACAACCAGCCCAGAAGCCAAAAGTCGTCAAGCACGTCGTACAAAAGGGAGAGACGCTGTTCATGCTGTCCCGCAAATATTACGGCAACAATTCCAACGTCGCCCGCATTGCCAAATACAACGGGCTGAACGCGGAAACGCAACTGGCAGAAGGAAAGGTGGTCTTCGTGCCGCTCTCTCCGTAATCGTTCCCGCCGCCTGCGGTTATGCTAAAGGCAGTAGACGGATCAGTGGAGGGCTAGCGATGTACGATACGATCATTGTAGGCGGGGGAATAGCGGGCTTGCAGACGGCGATCCAGCTCGCCAGAAGCCCTCGCCGCGTGGCGGTCATCGACGTGCCGGGAGGACGGTCGGCGGTCGCCAAAAACTACCGGAACATCCTCGGATTCTCGGAAGGGGTCAGCGGCGATTTTTTTCGCCGGGAAGGGCGGAAGCAGGCCGCGCAATACGGCGCCGAGTTCATTGCGGATGAAGTGACGGGGCTTGTCGCAAATCCGGAGGGAAGCTTCCGGGTAACCACGAAAACGAGAGCGGGCGCACAGGCGTTGCAGGCGAAAACGCTCGTCATGGCGACGGGAATGGCGGACCCTTTTCCGGCGATTGCCGAACTGCGCGACTGTCTCGGGCTGTCTGTTTTTATTTGCCCGGATTGCGACGGGTACGAGAGCGTCGGACAGACAACGGCGGTGATTGGCGATGGCTCACACGCTGTCCAGATGGCAGGCGATCTGTTTTTCTACACGAAAAAGCTGGTCGTCGTCAATCACGGCGGCAGCGAAATCGACGAAGAGGAGCAGGCGCTGCTGGACAGGCTGGGGATTGGCTATCGCGCTGCGCGTGTGGAAAAGCTCGTGCAAGCAGATGGCCTCTTGCAACGATTAGAGCTTTCCTCAGGGGAAAAGTTGACCGTGACCCGCGCCTTTTTGGCCTTTCCCGGGGCGCAGGCCCAGACCGGGCTGTTGCAAGCTTTTTCCGTACATATCAATGAAAAAGGACACGTGCGCACCGATCCGCGCACAAAAGAAACCGATCATCGCAATCTGTGGGCAGTCGGTGACATCGCCGTTCATTCCCAGCAGGTCGCGATCGCGATGGGGGATGGCGCACAGGCGGCGATCTGGATTCAGAAGCGACTTCGCGAGCTGGATGGCGAGCTGCCGTTTGAACAGAAATAGCCCCTTTGCAGGGGGAGCAGGGCGGACGTTTTGGGAAAAAAGCAAACGCCGAAGCGTGCGGCGTTTTTTTCTTGCTTGAGCAAATGGACGCGGAACCCGAACTAGCCGGAATCAATATATATGGGGGGAAGAAACAATCGGGAGGCCCTAGAATCATGCTGGTAATGGGAAGAAGCCTGTTTGTCGGACTTCTGGCATGGCTATTGGGAAGTGCTGCCCAGCACGTTTTTCCCGCCAAACATATGCATCTGGAGCGATTCGGAGACTGGGTGTCGATGTTTCTGTTTTCGCCCGTGGAGATTTTGCTGTCACTGCTGTTGTTCAGCGGGGCTTGCCTCTTGTTGTTCGGCCTGCTGCATTTTCATGTCAGCCAGTTTTTGTACGGCCGAATGCTGCAGACGGGATGGGTTCACGCCCCTTTATGCTTCTTCTCCTTTTTTGTTCTGCTGATCCAATTTGTCAAAATGCCCGTTCCCACCTTCCTGGCGGCCGCAGTCGCGCTCATGATTGGATGGCGATAAACGAGCAGCTTTTCCTGGGAAAGCGCAGGAAGCGTCAGGCTGCTACAAAGTCTGCTTTTCAAGCGTCCGAATCGACACGTGCGTGCGAAAGTGCGCGAAGAGCCTCGGAGAGTGTCAGGTGCTATGTTCCTGCTACTAAATGTGATATGATAGGACTACCCCGGATTTTCCCATCTGCGAAAAAATGGTTGAATGCAGCACGGGCATTCGTCGGAAAATGCGGAGAACTCTTACAGGCTTAGCATCATATTTTGTAGTACGACTGGATGGCGAGGAGGGACAGTCATGCGTGTTGAACGCCTTGGTCAAGACAAAATACGAATCTTTTTAACGTTTGACGACCTAACAGAGCGCGGGATAGAAAAAGAAGACATGTGGCGTGACATTCCTAAAGTTCATGAACTGTTCAACGACATGATGGAGCAGGCTTATCACGAATTGGGATTCGAAGTGTCAGGGCCTGTTGCAGTTGAAGTGTTCGCCTTGCCAGCTCAGGGAATGGTCGTGATCGTAACTCGCGGCAAAACAGGCTCAAAGGACGGAAAAGAAGAAGAATTTGAGGACGAAGAAGTGTACGAATTAGAAGTCACCCTAGAGGAAAGCGACCTGATTATCTACGCCTTCCGTGACTTTGAGCATATGGTTGAAGCTGCCCATCGTATCAATGCCTTGCTGACCAATGGAGGGTCGGCCTACTTCTACCAGGGGAAATACCACCTGGTCTTGGAAGAGGTGGAATTGGATCAGGAGCGATACCACAAGTTGATTGCGATCCTCTCTGAGTACGGGGAAGCGACGCCGACAACGATTTATGTACTGGAGGAATATGGCAAAGTTGTCGTTGCCGACGATGCTGTCAAGGAAATATGCAGACATTTCACGTAAGCAAAAGGATGAAATGCCTGGGAGAATAAACAGCACCTAGTCCATCAACTAGGTGCTTTTGCTGTCTCAGGTTACTCGGGGCTGTCGAGGCCGGCGAAAAAGTCGGCTTCCTTGCCTGCGATCGTGTAGCCGGGAAGGTTGTGCCAGGCCAGAATGTAGTGATTGCTCGGAGGCACCGATTCAAAGCCGCCGGCAGTGACGCCAGGGAACACGCGCTCTACGGACAGATGCTGGGTGCGGTGGGCGCGCAGAGCAGCAGCTACCTGCGGCTTGTACGCCGGCCCGTCAACGATGGTGGTAATGCTTTCGATCGGATCGGAAAACGGCGGCTGTACGGCCCCGAATGGCCCGTTGGAGGCGCGGGTTGCGTAGTACAGCTTGCGAACGCTCGTCGCCGTGCCCAAGGACTGGACAGCCTGGGTCGTTGCGAGAGAGATCGCCTGGTGGTCCGGATGACCGGAAATGCCATGCGGGGCAAAAGTGACGAGTACATGAGGCTCGATTTTTGCGACCGCCTGGTGGATGCGTTCCACCAGTTCCTGGACGGGCACGGTGTTCAGCAGCTTATCCTGGTAGTCCCATATGTCCACGCTCGCAAGCCCGAGGATGGAAGCCGCCTCTCTCAATTCCTGCTCGCGATACGCGGGCAGTTGCTCGATGGTGCAGAGCGGCGGATTGCCGGGTTTGCCTGCTTGGCCCCTGGTGGCGCAGAGCAGGTGGCATTCTGCTATGTTTTCTTGGGTATATTTGGAAATCGTAATGCCGGACGCGAAGGTTTCGTCGTCAGGATGAGCGAAAACGAACAAAATCTTATTTTTTTTCATAAAAACGCCTCCGTGAATAAACTTCCAGAATTACTGTTTCCATTATGGCATAATTTCACTTGCCCCGTCATGAAAGAATGCGCGTTGGGTACACTACAACAACCAAGGGATGTACGTTTTACGCCATGTCAAGGTGCATGGGCGCTTTTCGTTTCCAGTTGCGACTGGCGGGGAAATCGTTGTATTTATATGCAGATGAGCCGGAGAAAACGTTTTCGAAATGGAAAAAAAACTTTTTTACGCTTCTCAACCCTGATACAAGCGTGTATACTAAAGGCTGCATTGACCGATAACATTTTTGAGGTGGTAAGTAATGGGTAATCAAGACGTGGTAACCGAAAGCACCGAAGGGAAAGAAAAGCAAGAAACAATGAACTTGCTGCATTCGACTCAAACGGTGATCAAGGAAGCACTGGACAAACTAGGTTACCAAGAATCGATGTTTGAACTCTTGAAGGAGCCGCTACGCGTTTTGACCGTACGCATTCCGGTTCGCATGGATAACGGCGAAGTAAAGGTGTTTACGGGCTATCGTGCTCAGCACAACGATGCGGTTGGTCCGACCAAGGGGGGCATTCGTTTCCACCCGGAAGTTACTGAGGATGAAGTTAAAGCACTTTCTATCTGGATGAGCCTCAAAGCCGGTATCGTCGACCTGCCTTATGGCGGTGGTAAAGGCGGTATCATTTGCGACCCGCGTGAAATGTCCTTCCGTGAACTGGAAAGACTGAGCCGCGGTTACGTTCGCGCAATCAGCCAACTTGTGGGGCCGACAAAAGACATTCCGGCTCCGGACGTCTTTACAAACTCGCAAATCATGGCTTGGATGATGGACGAATATAGCCGTATCCGTGAATTTGACTCACCTGGTTTCATTACCGGTAAACCGATTGCACTTGGCGGTTCGCATGGACGCGAGACAGCGACAGCCAAAGGGGTTACCATTTGCATTCGCGAAGCTGCAAAACGCCGCAACATTGACGTGAAAGGCGCGCGCGTTGTCGTGCAAGGCTTCGGTAACGCAGGCAGCTACCTGGCGAAATTCATGCACGATGCAGGAGCAAAAGTCGTCGGGATTTCCGATGCTTACGGCGCTCTGCACGATCCGAACGGTCTGGATATCGACTACTTGCTCGATCGCCGCGACTCCTTCGGTACGGTAACCAAGCTGTTCAACAACACGATCACGAACAAAGAACTGCTGGAGCTGGATTGCGACATTCTCGTTCCTGCAGCGATCGAAAACCAAATCACTGCTGCAAACGCTCACAACATCAAGGCGCAAATCGTCGTAGAAGCGGCTAACGGCCCAACTACGCTCGAAGCGACCAAGATCCTGACCGAGCGCGGCATCCTGCTCGTACCGGACGTACTGGCAAGTGCCGGTGGCGTAACGGTTTCCTACTTCGAATGGGTACAAAACAACCAGGGCTACTACTGGACAGAGGAAGAAGTAGAAGAGAAACTGGAAAAAGTAATGGTTCGCTCGTTTGAAAATGTTTACTCCCTGTCCCAAACACGCCGTGTGGACATGCGCCTCTCCGCTTACATGGTCGGTGCGCGCAAAATGGCAGAAGCTTCTCGCTTCCGCGGCTGGGTATAAGCAAAACAGACGACCTTCCCGATATGAGAAAAACCGGGCTTCGCCGCTTATGTGGCGAAGCCTTTTTGTTTGGGCGGGAACGTACAGGAAACAGAAACAGGAAAACCCTCCTGGAAGGGTCGAGGAGGGTTTGTCCGGTCGTGTTACCGATCGAATAGTTTTTGCAGTTCCTGGAAGTCGCGTGTTTTTTGCAGGGTGACGATCAGCTTGATTCGCGCTTTTTGACCGTTGAGCCCGTTGGAGAAAATGATGCCCATTTCCTTCAGCTTGCGGCCTCCGCCTTCGTAGTCGTACACGTCCTGTACTTGCCCGTTGTAGCAGCGGGACACGAGCACGATCGGGATTCCGCGATCCAGCAACTGCTGCAAGGTCGGGATGATCGCTGGCGGCAAATTGCCGAGGCCGAACGCTTCAATCACGAGCCCGTCAATCGGCTGGTCGAGCAAAAACTGGAGCCAGGACGGATCCATGCCAGCGACTGCTTTAATCAGCGGGACGTTTCCGTCGGCATGGGAAATCGTGTAATGCTCCCGCGCCAAAGGCGCGTGGTGGTACTGCACGCTTTTTTTGGCGATGGTGCCGATTGGGCCGTATTGCGGCGATTGGAAAGTGGCGACATTACTCGTATGTGTCTTGGTGACGTGGCACGCCGCATGAATCTCATCGTTGAACACGACGAGCACGCCTTTGTTCAGGCTTCCGGGATCAGCGGCCGTGCGCACGGAGGAGATCAGGTTGACCGGACCGTCCGCGCCCAGCTCGTTGCTGCTGCGCATGGCGCCCGTCACGACGATCGGCACGTCGACAGACAGCGTCAGGTCGAGAAAATACGCCGTCTCTTCCAGCGTATCGGTTCCGTGCGTAATGACCACACCGTCGTATTGCTCCTGACGAAAAGCTTCTTCGATTTGCAGGCGCAGGTCGTTCATGATCTTGGGAGTCATGTGAGGACTTGGCAGATTCAGTACATTTTTCATGGTGACGTCCGCATAACGCTCTAAAAAAGGAAGAATTTTGTTCACAGCCTGGTCATCCAGCGGTTTTACGCCTTCTGTGTCATCTACAGACATGGCGATGGTGCCGCCAGTGTTGACTACCAATATTTTTTTTGTCATGCTCTCTCTCCTGTAGCGGGTTTTCATCAACCAATATTCATGGTACGATGAATAACAGCCTTGTGTAAAGGAGCAATAAAAGATGATTGCAATGATCGGCGCGGCAATAGCCCCCGGTATCGCCATCATGAGTTATTTTTACCTGCGTGACAGTCTCGAGCCGGAGCCGATCTCTATGGTCATCCGGTCGTTTATCTTTGGGATGCTGCTGGTGATTCCGATTATGGTGCTCCAGTACATCATGCAGACAGAATGGAACTGGCGGAGCGGAGTTGTCGCGGAAATCATCCAGTCCGCTGTAGTAGAAGAGTTTTTCAAATGGATGGTCATCTTCTTCACCGCCTACAAGCACGTGGAGTTCGATGAGCCTTACGATGGGATTGTTTATGCGGTCGCCGTGTCGCTCGGTTTTGCCACTCTGGAAAACCTGTTTTATTTGATTATCAACGGCTTGAACATCGCCTTTTGGCGCGCGCTTTTGCCCGTCTCCAGTCACGCGCTGTTCGCCGTCTGGATGGGCTATTATTTGGGGCGAGCGAAGTTCTCGCGAAAGAAAGAGCAGGAGAAGCTTTTTCTCTGGCTGTCCATCTCGTTGCCGATCGGGCTGCACGCCCTCTACAACGCGATTTTTCTCTCCATTCAAAACTGGCTCGTGGTCATCGTGCCATTCATGCTTGTCCTCTGGTGGCAAGGCTTGAAAAAGGTGCAGCGCGCTCATGATTACGGTTCTAAAAATCTTTCTTCGCGTCCACAATAGACGATAAGGAGGAGACGAGACATGCTGAAATCCGAACGAGCAAAAGTGACCATTCAATGTAATGTATGTGGAGAAAAATTTACCCTCCGTGGCCGCAGGGAACCGGGCGGGCAAGTGGAAACGGGATTCAAGCAATGCTTGTGCGACAACGACCAGCATTTTCGCATTGACGAATCGTAAACAAACGAATAACAAACGGTACAAAAAGACCGATGCCAAGCCGCATCGGTCTTTTTGTGCTGGAAGCCTCTGGGGCTTGCGCCTTCTGGCGGATTTGCATGCATAATCCATTCTTCCTCCACTAACACTATGCAAAGATTTCAATTCATGCCAAGGAGGATTTTCGCCGTGCAAAAAATCTGGATCGCAAGTTTGTTGATCTTGTTTGGAGTGGCAGGCTTTGGCGGGTACGAGCTTTTCTCCAGCAAAAAAAGCGCTGCGGCCGCACGGGAAGTACAGATAGCTGCACCGGCAAACGAGAAGCAGTCAAAGGCAAAAGCGAGCTTTCATCCTTCGCGCATATCGGAGAATGACCTGAAGCTGATGGCCAATGCAGTGTACGGAGAGGCCAGGGGCGAGCCGTTCGAAGGCCAGGTGGCGATCGCGGCCGTCATTTTAAACCGCGTCAAAAGCCCATCTTTTCCTGACACGCCATCTGCGGTCATTTTCGAGCCGCGCGCGTTTACGGCTGTAGCGGACGGCCAGATTTGGCTGACCCCCAATGAAAGTGCGCGCAAGGCTGTGAAAAACGCCCTGAACGGGTGGGACCCGTCGGGAGGCTGCACCTACTATTTCAATCCGGAAACGGCGACATCCAAATGGATTTGGAGCAGGCCGCAAGTCAAAAAAATCGGGAAGCACATCTTCTGCAGGTAACGGCTATTTAAAAAGAAGAAAAGGAGTGGCAAGGGATGGTATATGGAGCAACGGCGCGTGTCTTGTTTCCCATCGCTCTGGTTGCCTTGGTAGGCGCGGGGATGTGGGGCTACCAGGAGCACAACGAAAAAAACTCGGTTTTGATTAAGGCAGAGAACTCGTATCAGCGGGCTTTTCACGATCTGACCTATCGCATAGACAAATTGCATGACGAACTCGGAAAATCTTTGGTGGTCAACTCCCGGCGGCAAATGACGCCGACCTTGACCAATGTATGGCGGCTCGCCTATGCGGCGCAGTCGGACGTGGGCCAGCTTCCGTTGACCTTGATGCCTTTCAACAATACAGAGGAGATGCTGTCACGGGTCGCTGATTTTTCGTATCGGGTCGCTGTGCGCGATCTGGACAAGGAGCCGCTTAGCGACAAGGAATACGGCACGTTGAAAAGCTTGCACAAGCAGGCCAAGGACATCCAGGACCAGCTTCGCAACGTCCAGGCCAACGTCATCGACAAACAGCTTCGCTGGATGGATGTGGAGACGGCGCTCGCTTCCGACGACAAAAAATCGGACAACACGATTGTCGACGGGTTTCAGACGATCGAGAAAAAAGTGCAGGAGTTTCCCGATTTGGATTGGGGAGTCGGCATCCAGAGCCTGGACAAGAAAAAGCAGCAGCGAATCCAGGGGATCGACGGCAAGCCAGCCACTCCGGAGGACGCGAAGAAAAGCGCACTGGAATTTTTGCGCCTGAACGCGCAGGACGCCAAGGTGGAGGTAGATGAAAACGGCAAAGGCCAAACCTACACGGCGTACAGCGTCCGCGTCACTCCCAATGGGCAAAAGGCCGCGATTAACCTCGATGTGACAAAGCGCGGCGGCAAAGTCGTCTGGATGATGAGCGAGCGCGAGATTGGGGAAGAGAAGCTCGACATGAAGCAAGCGCAGGAGCGGGGCGAGGAATTTTTGCGCAAGCATGGCTTTGAAAACATGATCGTCTCCGAGATTGACAGCTACGACCGCAATGCCCTCTTTACGTTCGTGCCCGTCCAGGACGGCGTCCGCATTTACCCGGATTCGGTGACGATTGAGATTGCGCTGGACAACGGGGAAGTAACAGCGTTCAACTCGACCGAATACTTGTTTAACCACAAACGACGCATCCTGTCCAAGCCGCGCATCTCCAAAGAAGAAGCGCGCAAAAAAGTGAATCCGAGCGTGAAGGTTACGAACGAACGACTGGCGCTGATCGAAGGGAAAAACGACGGCAAGGAAGTTTTGACCTGGGAGCTGACCGGCAGCTTTGAAGGAAATTCGTACATGGTGTACATCAACGCGACGAATGGCGACGAGGAAGAAGTCGTGAAAATGGAGACGGGCGAAGACCAGGACAATCAGCAATAGGCACGCGAAAAAATCAAGGGGAAAGCTGAATTTGACGGCTTTCCCTATTTGCTGATTGGAAAGAAAAGAGTATATAATGGGTGAGTGAGAGGGAAAAGGAGGAACATTTGCTATTATGATGCTTCCACGAGTAGGACAAACCATACGACTTCAGTTCACGGGTTCCTCTGAAGACGAGCAGGGCATGGAGGCCTTTAAAAGCCGCATAACCGACATGACAGAAGAGCTGGCTTCCATTGAGTTGCCAACCAGTGAAAGCACGGGGCGGACTGGCGTGTTCAGGCCTGGGACAAGCTGTCTGGTCTGGTATGTAGGCGAAGACGGGTCCCGCTATGAATTTCAGTCTTCCATCGTCAGCAGGGAGAGCGGGCACATCCCTGTCTTGCTGTTGCAACTGCCGAAAAAAGAAGAGATCGTGCGGACGCAACGGCGCAACTACTTGCGAATCGAAACCGCGCTGGACATCGCTGTCAAGCATCAGGACCCGATGCGACGCTATCATTTTTTGGCGAGAACCATCGACATCAGCGGTGGCGGCTTGTCTTTCACTTGCGATGAGTCTTATCGTCTGCGCGAAAAAGACGTGCTGCAAGTCTGGATCGCACTGCCGAGCAAAAACGGACAGGTCCAGCACGCCTTCGCCGAGCTGGAGGTCGTCAGACAAAAGGCGCCGGAAGAGAAGGGCTTGCACCAGTGGATATCGGGAAAATTTACGAATATTAGCGAACAGGATCGGGTAAAAGTGATTCGGGCGTGTTACGAAAGACAACTAGAGCTTCGCAAAAAAGGCGTCGAGGATTGACGCTTTTCCGAAAAGGAAGTGACCCCAGTGACCAGTCAGTACGACGAGCGTTTTCGCCGATTTTCCAGACGGGTAGAGAAAGGCATCTTGATTGGAATTGCGGCTTGCGCCATCGCGCTGACAGCCGGAGAGATTCTGATTCAATACGTTCCGGCTCGCGTTTTCCTGATCGAGACAGAACGCTTGGAAGGCGTGTCAGACAAGCCCTAAAGGTTTGCGCATGCTTCCATACTATGGTACTATTATAAATAACATAGAAAACGGTCAGGGGCGTTTTCGTAGACCGCGCGCGGTCGCCACGTGTTTTTCACCACATGAATGGGAAAGGGCTTCGGGCAGAAGCTTTTCTTGTTTTACTCCCTTTCTGAACTACTGTACATAGCAGGTGAGAAGTAATGAACATAGCGATTGATGGACCTGCGGGAGCAGGGAAAAGCACGGTTGCACAGAAGGTAGCAAGGCAACTGGAATACGTCTACATCGACACCGGGGCCATGTACCGCGCTCTCGCTTGGGCTGTTTCTTCCGGACAGATTCCGATCGGCGACGAGCCTGCTGTTTCCGAACTTTTGAAAAACAACAAGATTGGTCTGGTTCGGCAAGCTGGACAGCAGCGTGTGTTCTGGAACGAGCTCGATGTGACGGACCTGATTCGTTCGCCAGAGGTCAGTCAGTACGCCTCGATTGTCGCGAGCTACGGTTCCGTTCGCGAACAGATGCTGGTGTTGCAGCGAGAGCTGGCGAAGCAAGGAAACGTGGTCATGGACGGCAGAGATATCGGAACGCATGTCCTGCCTGACGCCGAGGTGAAAATTTTTCTGACGGCCTCCATCCGCGAGCGAGCAGAACGCAGATGGAAAGAACTGCGGGAAAAAGGAACCGAGGCAGACCTGGCTGAGCTGGAAAAAGAAATAGAGGAGCGAGATCGCCGGGACATGCAAAGAGAGGTGGCTCCCTTGCGCCAGGCGGACGATGCCGTGCTGGTCGACACTACGGGGATGACCATCGACCAGGTCGTAGACCACATCCTGCAAATCTGCGAACGAACGGGAGAGTCGGCCAAGTGACCTATTACCGTTTATTCCGCGGAATATTCCGCATCATATTTTCGCTTGTCTTCCGTTGGCAAGTGATTGGGCGTGAACATATACCTAAGGAAGGCCCGGTGATTTTGTGCGCCAATCACATTTCGCTCTGGGACCCGCCGCTGCTCGGTTCTGGAATCGAGCGCCAGGTGCACTTCATGGCCAAGGAAGAGCTGTTTAAAATTCCGCTCTTATCTTTTCTTATTACGAAATTCGGCGCTTTCCCAGTCAAGCGGGGCGCGGGTGATCGGGCGGCGATCCGCACGACGCTCAAACTGCTTGAAGATGGAAAAATCTTTGGAATTTTTCCCGAGGGAACCCGCAGCAAAACCGGCGAACCGGGAGAAGCGATGCCAGGGGTGGCGATGTTTGCCCTCAAATCGCAAGCAGCGGTCATTCCGGTAGCGATTATCGGGCCGTATCGGGCGTTTCGTCCGATCAAGATCGTCTACGGCAAGCCGATCGATCTCACCAGCTTGCGCGAAGCCAAGTCCGGCTCCGATGTGCTGAAGGAGACGAGCGATTTAATCATGGCCCGCATCAAGGAATTGCGCGACCAGCATCTTCCCTAAGTCCGGTATAGAATCGACAAAGGGACAAATACTACATTTGCTGGAACTTACTGGCTACGTCAGTGCTAACTGCCAGCCTTCGGGCGACAGTAAAAAATATACTTGCTCCCGCTTCGTGTAATATGGTTGGTACACAACCTGTACATAGATGGTCTGGGACTCGATGGTATTCAAGGAGGTTTTTTGGATGATGGATGAAACAAACGTAAGCTTGACGGATGCAACAACGATTTCTGTGGGGGATGTCGTAAAAGCGACTGTAACCAAAGTCGAAGACAAACAGGCTCTCGTGGATGTAGGCTACAAATACGATGGCCTGATCCCGATCAGCGAACTGTCTCCTCTGCATGTGGAAAAAGTGTCTGACGTCGTTGCGGTTGGCGACACGTTTGAAGTAAAAGTAATCAAGCTCAACGATGAAAAAGAAGAGCTTGTCGTTTCCAAAAAAGCGGTTGCGATGGAATCTTCCTGGGCTGAACTGGAGCAAAAAATGCAGTCAGGCGAGATCATCGAGGCGACAGTCAAGGAAGTCGTCAAAGGCGGTCTGGTCGTAGATGTAGGGGTTCGCGGCTTCATCCCTGCTTCTATGGTCGAGCGTCATTTCGTGGAGGATTTCTCCGATTACAAAGGCAAATCCTTGACATTGAAAGTAGTAGAGATGGACAAAGAGAAAAACAAAGTGATCCTCTCCCACAAAGCGGTTCTGGAAGAAGAAGCAAAAGCGAAAAAACAGTCCGTACTGGATCAAATCCAGGTGGGTCAAGTGCTGGAAGGCACTGTGCAACGCATGACCGACTTCGGCGTATTCGTGGACATCGGCGGGGTAGACGGCCTGGTGCACGTATCCGAGCTGGCTTGGAACCGCGTAGAAAAGCCATCTGACGTCGTAAAAGAAGGCGACAAGGTACAAGTGAAAGTGCTCAAAATCGACCGCGAAAACGAGCGCATCGGCCTCAGCATCAAAGAAACCCAGGCAGGTCCTTGGGCAAAGGTTGCCGAAGAGTTTAAAGCAGGCTCGATCACAACGGGTACAGTGAAACGCCTCGTTTCCTTCGGTGCTTTTGTCGAAGTGGCACCTGGAATTGAAGGGCTTGTGCACATCTCGCAAATCGCGAATCGTCGCGTGAACACGCCTGGCGAAGTGCTCAAGGAAGGCCAGGAAGTGCAAGTGAAAATTCTCGATGTGGTTCCACAAGAGCAGCGCATCAGCTTGAGCATCCGCGCGGTAGAAGAAGATCGCGCCGAGCAGGCAGAGCGCGCAAGCAAGCGTGAACAGCAACAATTCACGCAAGAAAACAATCAGCCAATGGGTGTAACGCTTGGTGAACTGTTCGCGGATCTGAAAGACAAGTTCAAGTAAGCGAGACAGACGGGAAAAATAAGGGGGTACGCTCTTGCGTATCCCTTTTTGCTTGGCTGTGGCCAAAGCTACAAGGGGATAAAAGGTTTGTCGGGAGGGAAGACGCGTGGATCGTTCGCAACGAAAGCTTGACCATATTCGCCATGCACTGGCAACGGCCGAAATCGGTACAAACAGCTTTGATGACGTCAGCTTTGTGCCGAATAGCCTGCCGAATATCGGCTACGAACAGACAAGGCTCGATACGGAGTTTGCTTCTTTTCGCCTGCCGTCTCCGCTCATTATCAACGCGATGACAGGCGGAGCGGAAGCGACAACGCAGATTAATCAGAAGCTTGCGATCATTGCCAGGGAGCGCCAACTGGCGATGGCCGTCGGTTCGCAGATGGCCGCGCTGCGCGACCCGTCTGTCGCCGCGAGCTACCAGATTGTGCGCAAAGAAAATCCGCGCGGCATCGTCTGGGCGAATGTCGGGGCGGAAGCGACAGTGGAGCAAGCGCAGGCAGCGGTAGAAATGCTTGCGGCAGACGGCTTGCAAATTCACCTGAATGTGATGCAGGAGCTGTTGATGCCCGAAGGAGATCGCGATTTCAGCGGCTATTTGGAGCGGATCCAGCGCATCCAGGAGAGCGTCGACGTCCCGGTGATCGTCAAAGAGGTCGGATTCGGGATGGCGAAGGAAACGATGCTCAAGCTGACCGCAGCCGGGATCAAAAGCATCGACGTGGGCGGCAGAGGCGGAACGAATTTTGCCAAAGTGGAAAACAAAAGGAGCGCTCACCCGCTGTCCATGTTTGAGGATTGGGGCTTTACGACCGTCGAGAGCCTGCTGGAAGCAGACCGCGATATACACGCGCAAGCATCTGTCATGGCGACGGGAGGAGCGCGGCACGGACTGGACGTGATAAAAGCGGTCTGCCTGGGAGCTTCGGCTGTCGGCGTGGCGGGTGCGCTATTGCGCGTCGTGCACGCGCACCCGATCGAAGAATGCCTGGCGGAAGTAGACGGCTGGCATCACCAGATTCGCGTGGCGATGACGGCGCTCGGGCTTGTGCAGCTCGCAGATGGCGTCAACACCCCGCTGTTGATAACAGGCAAAACAGCGGAGCGCGCCCGTCTGCGCGGGAGAGCAGTGGAGGAATGGGCAGAGCGGCGCTGACTAACGGACGAGCCATTCATGAAAGGCGGACGCTTGAGGCATACTTTGGGGAGACAACCATCATTTTGAGGAGATGAACATGAACGAGGGAACCATTGCGATCCTCATCCAGTGGTCTTTGCTTTGTCTTGTCTGGATGGGGAGCTTTGACTCGCAACTGCGGGAAATGGGCATGGAGAGAAGGCGCGTGCTCGCCGTTCTTTGTGCGTTTCTGATTTGCTCCTTTGTCAGTTGGACATTGTTTTTCGCCCCGATTCAGGTAAGTCTCAGCGGAACGTTGCTGCCCTTTTTCGCAAGCGCGATCTTTTATGCACGGCTCCCCAAAGCAGGCCGAAGACTGTATGTGCTCGGCGCGACGGGGGTTGCCGTCATGGTTTTCTGGCTGCGCTGGCTGTTTTTTTCCGACCCGATCCTGTTGATTTGGGACGAGCGGGTGATCGTGCCGGGAATTAGCGTCGCGATCACGCTTGCGACGAGCAGGCTTATGGCCGTCCGGCTGTTTCTGCTCATGCTGGCGCTGCCGCTGGCGGATGCGCTCTACGCGCTCTATTTTTGGCGGGCGTCCGGAGCGTGCAGCCTGGGAACGGATTACGCGCAAGACCTGTTGTGGAGCGGCATTTCGTTGCTGGGGCTTATCAGTATGCTCTGGACTGCCATTCGTCGGCTTTTCGGACGGAGGGAGGCAGAGCCTTCCCATTCCGATACTGGTAGGTGATCGCGTTTGTTTAAAGAGTTGTTGGCCAATGAGTTTGTCGTTCCGTTGACGATCGGGTTCGTCTTCGGGATCATGTGCCGAATCCATCTGCTGCGGACGGATTATCGCCAATATCCGACGTATCCGCACGGAAAAATCATTCATGTGTCGCTCGGGGTGATCGCCTCGGCCCTGGGCGCTTTGGCTGTGCCGGCACTGTTGAAGGAAAACTATACGGCCGTGACGTTTTTGACCGTGGCCGCCCAGCAGTTCCGCGACGTGCGCAACATGGAGCGGACGACCTTGACGGAGATTGACAAGCTAGAGCTGGTACCGCGCGGCGGTCCGTACATCGAAGGGATCGCCATGGTGTTCGAAGGGCGCAACTACATGGTGATTTTCACCTCCCTCGTCGCCGCGACAGCGACGATTTTGTTCAACTGGTGGGGCGGCATCATCGCGGGGGTGATCGCCCTTGTCATTTCGCGCAAGTTGCGCTCCGGGAAGACGCTGTCGCTGATCGCAGACACGAGTCCGGCAGAGGTGAGAGTGGACGGAAAAGACTTGTACGTAGGCGACATTTACATCATGAACGTCGGTCTGGAAGACGCGCAAAAGGTCATCCGCGAGCACGGAGTCGGCTTTATTTTGACCCCGAAGGATGCCAACGCCAAAGTGACGATCGCCCATCCCGGCCAGCGCCAGGCGATTTTGCATGATGTAGCGACCCAGCTCGGCGTGTACACCGATACAGGGGAGCCTTCCTTGACGCCACTGGTAAAACGCGACCTGCAATCCGGCAGGCTCGGCGTCTTCCTTTTGCCGCAGGAAAAGGATGCCGAGCGGGGCAAAGCCGTCATTGATGCGGTGCCGATTTTAGAGAGCGTCTTCCGGATGCCGCAGAAGACGAAATTAGTCAAAAAGGAGCTGTAGATCATGACCGGGACGATTTTGGCCGTGATTACCGTGAACAGGGAAGGCATCGCGGGCGGCGCGCCGATTTTCATCGAGCCGACACATGAGAAGATGCAGCAGACGGCTTTCACGCTGGAAAAGATTTTGGACGCCATGGTGCACGAGGTAAGCCCTGATACCCTTATCGTTGTTCGCCACAAGTAGTGTATGGTATGATTAGCTAGTCAAAACGTAAATGAGAGAGAGTGTTGTTGATTATGGGATTACCTGTGGTAGCCATTGTGGGGAGACCCAACGTGGGCAAGTCCACGATTTTTAACAGACTGGTCGGCGAGCGCATCGCGATCGTGGAGGATATGCCGGGAGTAACCCGTGACCGCCTGTACGGAAAAGGAGAATGGCTGACCCATACCTTCCACGTGATTGATACGGGCGGGATTGAGTTTGGCGAGACCGATGAAATTCTCACGCAAATGCGTTACCAGGCGGAGCTGGCGATTGATGAGGCTAACGTCATCATCATGATCGCCGACAGCCGGACAGGCGTGACAGACGCTGACGTGGAGCTGGCCCGGATGCTGAACCGCACCGGAAAGCCAGTCGTGCTCGCAGTAAACAAAGCGGACAACCCGGACATGCGTGCCGATATTTACGACTTTTATTCGCTTGGCTTGGGTGAACCGTTCCCGATCTCAGGCAGCCATGGCCTTGGCCTGGGAGACATGCTGGAGGAAGTGGTTCGGCATTTTCCTGCCGAAGACGACGAGGAGCGGAAAGAGGACGTCATTCGCGTGTCCATTATCGGCCGTCCGAACGTCGGGAAGTCGTCCTTGACGAATGCGCTGCTCGGCGAAGAGCGCGTCATTGTGAGCGACGTCGCGGGCACTACGCGCGATGCGATCGACACGCCGTTTGAGCGGGATGGACAGAGCTACGTTCTCGTCGATACCGCCGGGATGCGCAAGCGCGGGAAAGTGTACGAGACGACGGAAAAATACAGCGTCATGCGCGCGATGCGTTCCATCGAGGACAGCGATGTCGTGCTCGTCGTCATCAACGGGGAAGAAGGCATCATCGAGCAAGACAAAAAAATTGCCGGCTATGCGCACGAGGCAGGCCGCGGCGTAATTATTATCGTCAACAAGTGGGATGCCGTTGAAAAAGACGACAAGACGATGCGGCGCTTCACAGAGCTGATTCGCGAGGAGTTCAAATATCTGGACTACGCGCCGATTCTGTACGTCTCGGCGAAGTCGAAGCAGCGCGTTCACACGATCCTGCCGAAAGTCAACGAGGTCGCGCAAGCACACGCCATGCGCATTCCGACCTCCGTCCTCAACGATATCGTAACGGATGCGACGATTCGCACACCGCCGCCGTCTGACAGAGGAAAGCGACTGAAAATCAACTACGCGACACAAGCGACAGTCAAGCCTCCCACGTTCATTTTGTTCGTGAACGATCCGGAGCTTATGCATTTCTCCTATGAGCGTTATATAGAGAACAAGATCCGTGAAGCGTTTGTCTTTGAAGGTACGCCTGTTCGCATATGGACGCGGAAAAAAACGTAGGGAGAGGAAACCGCCATGGTGTTAGTAGCCTGGGTGCTCAGCTATTTGATCGGTTCAATTAGCTTCAGCTATCTGATCGCCAAAAAAGTTGCAGGAATTGACATTCGCTCACATGGCAGCGGGAACGCAGGGGCGACCAATACGCTTCGCGTGCTGGGAAAAGGTCCGGGTATCGCCGTGCTGATTCTTGATGCATTAAAAGGATTGGCGGCGATGGGAATAACACACCTCATGACAGGTGATCCCGCTGCCTATGCAGTGGCGGGCCTGTTTGTCATCGCAGGGCACAACTGGCCGATCTACTTTGGCTTTCGCGGGGGAAAGGGCATTGCGACCACGCTCGGCGTGGTGCTAGGCTTCTCTCCCCTGGCCTTTTTGATTGCAGCGGTACTGGCTGTGCTGGTCATTGCGATTACCCGATACGTCTCGCTCGGATCGCTTGTGCTGGTTACGGCTATTCCTGTTTCCCTTTATCTGTTGGACAAACCGATTTCCTTTTTTTGGACAAGTTTGGTAATCGCTGTGTTTGCGTATGTTCGCCATTATAATAATATCCGCAATCTTCTCGCAGGAAACGAACGGAAATTGGGAGATAAGTCCAATCGCAAGCTGGGATAGGTCTGAATCGTTCTTACGAAAAAGACTGGAATGATGGAGGGGGATCTATTGAGAAAAGAGGTTACAGTAGTCGGTGCGGGTAGCTGGGGAACGGCGCTCGCTTCCGTTCTGGCGGAAAACGGCCATCAGGTTACGCTGTGGGTACGCGATCCCAAGCTGGCAGATGAAGTGAACAGCAAGCATACGAACGCCAAATATTTGCCTGAGGCCAAGCTGGCCGAGAGCATTGTCGCCACGACGGATATCCAGGCGGCCGTTTCCGACAAACCGATCGTGCTGCTGGCCGTTCCGTCGCACGCGATGCGGCAAATTTGCAGGCAGTTGGCTCCGTTTTTACATAAGGATGTGCTTTTGATCCATGCGACCAAAGGCTTTGAGCTGGAAAGCCTGAAGCGAATGTCAGAGGTCATCATGGAAGAAATCCCGCCCGAAATTTCCGGCAAGCTCGCTGTCCTGTCCGGACCGAGCCACGCGGAAGAAGTAGTCCGCAGGCAGCCGACGACAGTGGTGGTTGCGTCAGAAGCGGAGGAGAGCATGCTCCGCGCGCAGGACCTGTTGATGAACGCCAATTTTCGCGTCTACACCAACCATGATCTGATCGGGGCGGAAATTGCCGGCGCGCTGAAAAACATCATTGCGCTCGGAGCGGGCATGTCAGACGGCCTCGGATTTGGCGACAACGCGAAAGCGGCGCTTTTGACCCGCGGACTTGCGGAAATCAGCCGCCTCGGCATCAAACTGGGCGCCTTGCCGCTTACGTTCTCGGGGCTTGCGGGCGTCGGCGACCTGATCGTGACGTGCACCAGCCGCCATAGCCGCAACTGGCGGGCAGGCTTCATGCTGGGCCAAGGCAAAAAGCTCGACGACGCTCTGGAGCAGATGGGGATGGTCGTCGAGGGCGTGCGCACGACTCACGCGGCACACGCCCTGGCACAGCGCGAACAGGTCGAGATGCCGATTACGTCGGTGCTGTACGGCATTTTGTTCGAAGGAAAAGAGCCGCGCCAAGGGGTAGAAGAGCTGATGGGCCGAGGGAAGACGTTCGAGATGGGCTACCTGAACCCGGACGGAAGCATAGAAGCATAGGCGAAGCTTTTCACACATGTAGGCTCCTGCACATACGATAGGGTGAAAGCCCAGGTGCAGGAGGAGATCAAAGGATGAACAACAATCTTTCTAAGCGTTTTTTGGAGCGTTTGCAAGGAAAAGCTGCAGAAAAGGTCGACGAGGGGAAACTGCGTTCCCTTGCCAGCCAGGTAAAGCGCAGCGACTTCGAGGATGAGGCAAAGCTGCGGCAAATCCTCCAGACGCTCGCGACCATGAGCGGGAAAAAGCTCAACGCCGAAAAGGAAGACAAGATCATCGAGATGTTCCGCAACAAAGAAATCAATTTGAATGACATGTCTTCCTTGTCCAAGCTGCTCAAATGAGAGAAATGGGCGATTATGCCCGTTACCTGCTGTTAAAAGCATCATACAGTAAAACTAGGAACAATCATGGCTCTACAGGGACATGGCTGACCTACAGATACCAAGAAAAAAAGAGGGATCTCATCCCTCTTTTTTTCGTTGCTTGCTCGTGCCGCTCACCGTTTGCGTCAGCAGGTTTTGCACCAAGGGCGATTGCAAGAGGCCCAGGATTTGCCCGATGTCGATGTTGCCCAGCGGATTGCCTCCGCCGCTTCCTGCCGCTGCACTGGATTCCTGTGGAGCCTCTTCTGCGCGGACCGCTTCCCTGCCTTTTGCGCTCTCCTTCGCTGCGCCGGCATTGCCTTTTCGTCTGGTCGAGACGGGCTTTTCTGCGGCCGCTTCAGGTTCGGCTGTGCGCTTGCCCAGGTTCTCGATGATCTCCATTGCTCCGTACAGCGTATCCATCGTTTCCTCTACCTGGCGAATCGTGCTGCTGATCCCTTTGATGTTGCTGCGCATTTTGGACACAGACGATCGCAGGTCGACGGCGGGAATGATTTTTTTCGGGCTGATGGCCAATGATACGTCGGCCGCTTGGTCGCTCAGTTTTCTGCTCGGTATGGGAGCGTACGGGTTCCGCCACTTGCGTCCATTTACTTTGCTGTTCAACATTCATCCCTCCCATGGGCGAATTCATCAGAATAGTCTATGCGAACGTCCAGATGGAGGTTCACAACGTCAGACGAGAGCTGGGAAGTATGGTATAATGAAGCAAAAAATGCAAAGGATGCTGCAAGAAAGATGTATATTGATCCTATGACCAAGATGAACATTTCGCTGCTGGCGATTGGGCTGATGTTCGTCTGCAATTTGCTGATGATCTTTGCCAGAAAAATGACAAATGCGCTTGTCAGGTTTCTCGTGAAGACTTGCGCTTTCTTGTTACTGATCGCAGTGTTTGTCATGATTTTGATCGTGATTTTTGTCTAAGGAGGAGAAAGGATGTCGCAGTTGACGCTGATTACGCGTGCAGGAACCCACGAACTGCCGGTGGAGCTGAACGAAACGGTGGTCGCGATGGCCAAAAAGCACAAGGTGACGTGGGGACATGCCTGCCAGAGAGGCGTATGCGCCCAATGCCGCACGCTGGTTGTGGAGGGAGCTTCGTTCCTCAACGAGATCACCAGCGAAGAAAAACTGCGCCTGCGCAAAGCCGAGCGGGCAGAAGGATTCAGACTCGGCTGCCAAATCAGGATCGTCGGGCAAGGAGATGTGAAGCTTGCCCATCGACCGTATTAAAAAGGAGTGACGACATGGGGAAGGTAACTTTTCTTCCCAGTAACAAAAGCGTGAAGGCCAGGGCAGGACAGACGCTTGTCAGCGTGGCTGGCAATGCCCGGATCGTGATCCCGCAAAGGTGCGGCGGCCACGCATCCTGTCTGATGTGCCGCGTCGTCGTGGAGAGCGGCGAGCTGGTGGCTCCGACCGCGCTGGAGCTGCGAAAAATGCCGGAGCAGGACTTGCGGCAGGGGATACGCCTGGCCTGTCAGGCGAAGACGACGCACGGCGACTGTACGGTCCGCATACCGGAGAGCCGCTTGAAATCGGTCGTGGCTGCCGCGCTGGAGCGGCAACGCATGGAAAATGAAGAATGAGGGTTTGAGGTGTACATAAGATGTGGCAATCATGGCGTAAAACCTTCAAGCTGACGATGAGCTTGAGCATCCTTTCCGTTCTGCTGTCCGGATGTTTGTATCCGGAAGAGCGAAAGGCGGAAAACCAGGTACCCAGCGCGTTTTTTCTCGAAGCGGCGCAAAAAGGAATCGAACAATTCCAAAAAGATACGTCTGTGCTGCCGATCGTGACGAAGCCGCTGGATACTCCCATTTTTGAGAAATACGAGATTGATTTTCGCAAAATGATTCCGAAATACATCCCGGATGTTCCCGGAAACGCTTTTGAAAAGGGCGGGATTTACAAATACGTCCTGATTGACGTGGAGACGAAGCCGACTGTCAAGCTGATCCATCTGGGGGCCGTCAGCACGGTTGCCGACGTGCAAAGCGCGGTGGACCGCTACCGCGGCTACTTCAACAAGCTGCCTGTTCAGGCCGATCTGGGCAATGGCTACTACTCGATCGACCATGCCGAAATCGGCGTGAAAACATGGCAGGTGCCGTCCACCATGGGCAATTATTTGCTGCCGCTGGTCATGAACGCAGACGGGCAGGTCGGGATCGACTACGCGGCAGATATCGCGACGATGCTGCGCGAAAACAAAGCGACTGTCACGCCCAATACAGACCCGAGATACGTCCTCGCGCGCGCCTCGATGTTTGTGCCGGCCAAATCGTTCCCGTACGAGCTGGTAGACGGCGAGCCGAGGCTGCTCAAAATCAAATAGCGGACAAAAAAAACAACTCTTGCCGGAGTTGTTTTTTTGTTCTAGTTGGTCCAGCCGCACATATACTTGTACTGTCCACGAAACTAGTACGAGATTCCCTACGAAAATACTGACGGTCAGGGATAATTCGGAAAATCGGTCATAGTGTAAAAATAGACAAATAGAAGGAGGTCATCGATGGTGGAACGAGTCGACATCTTTAAAGACATTGCCGAACGGACGGGCGGAGACATCTACCTCGGGGTAGTGGGCCCTGTTCGTACGGGAAAGTCGACCTTTATTAAACGGTTTATGGAGCAGGTCGTCATCCCGAATATCCAGTCAGAAGCAGAGCGGATTCGCGCTACAGATGAACTGCCGCAGAGCGCTTCCGGCCGAACAATTATGACGACAGAGCCTAAATTTGTTCCGAACCAGGCCGTAAACGTACATGTAACAGAAGGACTCAGCATTAACGTCCGCCTCGTTGACTGCGTTGGCTATACGGTTCAGGGGGCAAAAGGCTTCGAGGATGATAACGGTCCCCGGATGGTGAACACTCCGTGGTATGAGGAGCCGGTTCCTTTCGAGGAAGCAGCAGAAGTCGGAACGCGCAAAGTCATCCAGGAGCACTCGACCATCGGGATCGTCGTCACGACAGATGGCAGCATCGCGGAAATCCCGCGTGTAGGATACATCGACGCGGAGGAACGGGTCGTCAATGAGCTGAAGGAAGTGGGCAAACCGTTTGTCATCGTGGTCAACTCGACGCGCCCGCGCTCGGACGAAGCGCAAAACTTGCGCGTGCAGCTTCAGGAAAAGTACGACGTGCCCGTCGTGGCCTTGTCCGTCGACCACATGACGGAGCAGGAAATTCTCCTCCTGATGCGAGAAGTGCTGTTCGAGTTCCCTGTGCACGAAGTAAACGTCAATCTGCCTAGCTGGGTCATGGTGCTGGAAAACGGTCACTGGCTCCGTCAGAACTATGAAGAAGCCGTACGTGAAACCGTGCAGGATATTCGCCGGTTGCGCGACGTGGACCGCGTCGTCGGTTTCTTCAATGACTATGACTTCGTGGAGCGGGCGTCTCTGGCAGGCATGCATATGGGCCAAGGGATCGCCGAAATCGACCTGTTCGCGCCGGATGAACTGTATGATCGCATCCTGATGGAGATCGTCGGTGTCGAGATCAACGGCAAAGATCATTTGCTGAAAATCATGCAGGAGTTCGCCCACGCCAAGCGCGAGTACGATCAGGTAGCGGAAGCCTTGCATATGGTGCGCAGTACGGGCTACGGAATCGCTGCTCCGTCGCTGCATGAGATGACCTTGGACGAACCTGAGCTGATTCGCCAGGGACCGCGCTTCGGGGTCAGGCTGAAAGCGACCGCGCCGTCGATCCACATGATCCGCGTGGACGTCGAATCCGAGTTTGCGCCGATTATCGGAACCGAGAAGCAGAGCGAAGAGCTCGTCCGCTACTTGATGCAGGACTTCGACAAAGACCCGCTGTCGATCTGGAATTCGGACATTTTCGGTCGTTCGCTGCACTCCATCGTGAGAGAGGGCATCCAGGCGAAGATCACCATGATGCCGGACAATGCCCGCTACAAACTGCAGGAAACATTGGGCCGAATCATCAACGAAGGCTCTGGCGGTCTGATTGCGATCATACTTTAAGGACTAGGTAAATAGACCTAGACAATTGATTCTAAAAGGGGGCTCCCGGTGTGACGGGATGCCTTTTTTTCTTGTATTTCGTTCAATTTCGACAGGAGGGGCTTGAATTTAAGAAATCGGTGTATTACTATAAGCTTGTCAGATCGGTAAATACCACCAATCGTGTATAAAACGCTTCGTTTCGGTTAAGAAAAATAATAGCTAGGACTTGGTGTTCTTTGAGGGGAGGTGAATAAAATGAACAAAACAGAATTGATTGCAAAAGTGGCGGAAACCACTGAACTCACCAAGAAAGATGCAACAAAAGCAGTTGACGCTGTTCTCGATGCAATTGCTGATGCATTGAAAACTGGTGATAAAGTCCAACTGATCGGCTTTGGTAACTTCGAAGTTCGTGAGCGCGCGGCTCGTAAAGGTCGTAACCCACAAACAGGTGAAGAGATCGAAATCGCTTCCAGCAAAGTACCTGCGTTTAAACCAGGTAAACAACTCAAAGACTCCATCAAGTAGTTGTTTCTTTTGAGAACGAAGCACTTACATAAAAAAATCCACATTGATTGCAATGTGGATTTTTTTTAACGTCTGGGGATGACCCGACGCGATCACCTCCCGGGAGCAGGCTTCAATCAAAATGTTTATCGGCGCTTGAGCCCCATACATACAGTTGTCTTGTCAGATGTTTTTGTTTTTTTAAAGCGGGTATGGTAAGATTGGCTTGGCTTGTTTGTGCGCACGGAAGCATGACAATCGGATCAGGATAAGGCCAGCCAGAGAAGCTGTCGCTTCTAGGGAAAGAGGCCGCTATGTAGGAGGTACGAATGTATGAACGTTGATTTGGATAAAATTCAACAGGCTGTCCGCATGATTCTGGAGGCGGTAGGCGATAATCCCGACCGGGAAGGGCTGCTGGATACTCCCAAGCGCGTTGCGAAAATGTATGCCGAAGTATTCGAGGGCATGCACATAAACGAAGAGCAGTACTTCGAGACGGTGTTTAGCGAAGATCACGAAGAAATGGTTCTGGTCAAGGACATCCCGTTCTACTCGATGTGCGAACACCATCTGGTTCCGTTTTTCGGCAAGGCGCATGTCGCCTACGTTCCGCGCGGCGGGCGTGTCGTAGGCTTGAGCAAGCTGGCGCGCGCGGTCGACACCGTGGCGAAGCGTCCGCAGCTTCAGGAGCGAATTACGACAACGATTGCCGACTCCATCGTTCGCAAGCTCGATCCGCACGGCGTGATCGTCGTGGTGGAGGCAGAGCACATGTGCATGACGATGCGCGGCGTGAAGAAGCCTGGCTCGAAAACCGTCACCTCTGCGGTGCGCGGCATGTTTGAAAAAGACGCAGCCGCTCGTGCGGAAGTGTTCAGCCTCATCCGTTCCTAGCGTCCCGCTGGTATGCAGTCAACGCGTGCGAAGATGAAAATTACGGCATTTTCTATTGACACTGTAGGTAAAATATTGTAAAGTACAGATGTACAGTCGGGATGTGGCGCAGCCCGGTAGCGCGCACCCTTGGGGTGGGTGAGGTCCAGGGTTCGAATCCCTGCATTCCGACCATCTGAATAAAAAGCGAGGAAGCCTCTGAACAGGCTTCTTTTTTTGTTCTTGACAGTTGCCATTTTTGCTATTGGCTTCCTGATCTTTCTTTTTTATAATAGAGGGGAGACAAGCAAGGGAAGGGTTGTTCCATGCCATGAAGGTGCCTGTATCGCTTCAGCCGTATTTACAATCAATGCCGCAATCTTATTTGACCGATCAAGCAGCTTCTTCCCCCTACGGAGAGCAGGATCTCTTTTCTGATATCTTGCAGACGCAGTTGGCGTCAGGCCAGCGCGTCATTTCCTCGCAAGAGATTTTGGCCAAGCTCGACGGCAGCAAGGAGTGGAAGCTGGCCGCAGACTACGAGGCAGAGTTGAATACGACG
This sequence comes from Brevibacillus sp. FW301-21C12A, assembly GCF_058788915.1. Lineage (NCBI taxonomy): Bacteria > Bacillati > Bacillota > Bacilli > Caryophanales > Paenibacillaceae > Brevibacillus > Brevibacillus sp. FW301-21C12A. The sequence goes on along the minus strand of NZ_JBYTBG010000004.1, from coordinate 83,443 downwards.
GCGGCAAAAGGAGCAACGGTTGCTCCCGGAGCTATTTTGGAGAAAATCGAACGGACCGCCAAAGCGCTCGGCGTCGACCCTGACCTCGTCAGGGAAGTCGTGAGGGCAGAGTCCAACTTCAACCCGAACGTCGTTTCCAAAGCGGGGGCAAAAGGCTTGATGCAGCTTATGGACAAGACTGCACAGGCGATGCGCGTCCGCAATGCATACGACCCGGACGAAAACTTGGCGGGTGGAACCAAATACTTGAAATCGCTTCTCGACCGCTATAATGGAAACGTCAAAGTGGCGCTGGCAGCGTACAATGCAGGCCCGGGTCGCGTAGGCCGACTGGGCATCGACAGCGATGAGGAGCTGGAGGCGAAGTACAATCAGTTGCCTCAGGAAACACAGCGTTATGTAGCAAAAATCATGAGCCGTTTGCAGCCCGACGGGACATCATACTAGACAAGGCGCATCACGCACTGGTCAGGAGGAAACAACTTGTCACAGCCATTTAACCAGGACTATTTTGTAGTCAAAGCAAAAGAAAACGGCGTGCATGTCATCGGCCTTACACGCGGCTCCGACACCCGTTTTCATCATACGGAAAAGCTCGACAAGGGCGAAGTGATGATCTTCCAATTCACAGAGCATACTTCTGCCATCAAGGTTCGAGGAAAAGCGGTGATTTACTCGCAGCACGGTGTCATCGATACGACGGAATAACGAGTTCCATTTTGCGAAAGCAGGCATAGCCTGCTTTTTTTATTTGTACAATGGTGGAGAGGAGGGATGTCTATGCCGCGCCAACTGCTCGTGGCAATTGTCGTTTCCACTTTTTTGGCCTTGATGCTGTCGCTTGTTCCGAGCGCCGGGTGGCAGCGGACGGATGTTCCAACCTTCCAGCCGTCACACCCGATTCAACTGAGCGAGCGAAATGTCCTCGATTTGTTTACATTGATGACGCCACACTATAAAATGAAGCGTATAAAATGGGAAAACCCGTCAGTTTATGTCGATTTCGTGATCAAACCGGGGGAAAAGGTGAATGTCAGTCATGTGTATCACGATTTTTACCAGTTGACATACGAGCTGTTGACGCTCACGGATAATGTCGGGCAGGTCTATTTCCGCTTGCTGGAGGAAAGCGACCAGCCGAAAGAGTCGAAACTACTGATTGCCATTCAAACGACGGGAGCCAGTTCGCTGGCGCATCCCAAACCGATCGCGGAGCTGGAAGACGTCGATTCCTTTGTCAAAAACACATTTCCCGTGCGAATCGAGCCGTATTTTTACGAGAGAATTAGTCCCTGATGGAAGAAGTATGGTATGATAGTAAGGACGGCCTTTTGACCGGATGGTAAAGGTAGACGGAAGTGTACGGAACAGGCAGACATCTTTAGGTTGCGCAGCTTGTGGAGGAGGACGCATGAGCAAAGAACATACCCCATATGTAGAAGAGGTTCGGTCGATCATCGAGCAGATCTACAAGCGAACCACCCATTCCTATGTAGAGTATTACGTGGACGTTCCTTCCATGGCGGAAAATCGCCTGGAACTCTTGTATCTGTTTTTGCGGGAACAAGGCATGACGAAGGAACGGGCATCCATTTTCTGCACGGCGACGGGACTTGTTCAGTTGGGACTGGACATGCACGAACATGTCAAAAATCAGTACGAAGATTCATTGAGCGCAGAACGAAATCGGCAGTTGACGGTGCTCGCCGGCGATTATTACAGCAGCCGCTACTACCACCTGCTGTCTGAAACAGGCGAGATCGAAGCGATCCAGGTGTTGTCCGGAGCCGTTCAGCGCGTGAATGAAGCGAAAATGAAGCTGTACGTGGCAGGTCGCGATTCCAGAAGCTTGTCAGACGAAGAGTACTGGGAGCTGCGCAATGCGATTGATACAGGCTTGTATGTAGCGATTGTCGAGAAGTATGCCGATTCGGACGATCGCCGCCGTTTCTGGGTGAACCTGATGAAAGAAACGGCCAAGGTAGAGAGTGTCATTGGAGAATGGGAGCAAATCAAGTGGCAAGAACAAGTTCCTTTTGGTTTTGCTCGTTTTTTGCTGCAAAAACCAGGCGCTACGCTTGCCCAGGTGTTGTCAGGCGTCGAGATGAAAGCCATGGAAATGCTCAGCTTGTGCGAGCAAATGGTGCGCACGCTGCACCCTGCCGAAACGCGCAACGTGCTCGCTTCCATAACGGCTCGCTACTCCCATCGAGTGAATCGCCTGAAACGAGTTATTGAGGAGATGTAGCCTAGTGGACCAGACACAAATGAAAGAGAAGGCAAAGTACGTTCACTCCGTATTTGAGAGCATTGCAAGCGACTACGACAAAATGAACAACGTCATCAGCTTTGGCAGCCATCTGGCCTGGCGCAATTACACCATGAAGCAGATGAACATCAAGCCAGGGGACAGCGCGCTTGATGTCGCCTGCGGAACGGCGGACTGGACGATTGCGCTGGCAAAGGCCGTGGGCAAAGACGGGCGGGTTGTCGGGCTGGACTTCAGCCAAAACATGCTGGATGTCGGAGCGTACAAGGTAGCGAACGCCGGGGTCGGCAATACCGTCAAGCTGGTGAATGCCGACGCGATGAATCTGCCTTACGAGGATAATACATTTGATTTTGCCACCATCGGCTTCGCCTTGCGCAACGTACCGGATGTGCAGCAGGTGCTAAATGAGATGGCCCGCGTCGTGAAGCCGGGAGGAAAAGTCGTTTCCCTGGAAGTGTCCAAGCCTCCATTCATTCCGTATCGCAAGCTATTTTACTTATACTTCTATAAAATTTTGCCGTTGATTGCGAAAATGACCGTGAACAAGTATGAGGAATACGCTTGGCTCCCGCACTCCCTGACGAATTTCCCGGACAGCCGCGAGCTGGCGGGGATGTTTCAGCAGGCTGGTCTGGCCCCGGTCCAGGTCAAGCTGTTTATGGGTGGGGTATCCGCTCTGCATATCGGCACAAAGCCGTAGCCTCAGCGTCTGGCCCCGGCGTGAGCGGGCATGGGCGGTATTTTTTCAGTAGATAGGAAGTGTCATAGATGGGTCTACGTAAATTGAAAATCATCTTGGAAATGATAAAATTCGAGCATTCCCTGTTTGCTCTGCCCTTTGCTTTTATGGGCGCAGTTTTGGGAAGTATTGTAATTGAGAAGGCATGGCCGACCTGGCTGGAAATTTTTTGGGTGACCGTTGCGATGGTAGGGGCGCGCAGCGCAGCCATGTCGCTGAATCGACTCATCGACCGCGTCATTGACGCCAAAAACCCGCGAACGGCAACACGCGCGATTCCGGCAGGGCTGATCTCCGTTTTGGAAGTCATCCTGTTTATCGTCGTTTCGTTCATTGTGTTGTTCATCGCTGCTTTCCAGTTGAACGATCTGGCCGTCAAGCTGCTGCCTCTTGCTGTTTTCGTACTGGTGCTGTATTCCTACACCAAACGCTTTACATGGCTCTGCCATTTTGTATTGGGAGTAGCAATCGGGTTCGGACCGCTGGGAGGCTGGGTAGCCACGACAGGCCAGGTAGACGCGATCGGCTTACTCCTGTTTGCGTCCGTGCTGTTCTGGACGGCGGGCTTCGATATTATTTACGCGTGCCAGGATGCCGATTTTGACCGCAAAGAAGGGCTGTTCTCGATGCCGAGCCGCTTTGGCATTGCGAATGCGCTGCTCGTGGCGAGACTGTGCCACATCCTTACCTTTGTCGGCTTGATGTCGCTGTACGTCGTAGCGGACTTGTCGATCTGGTTCCTGCTCGGCGTGCTCATCTCCGGGGCGATCCTGATTTACGAGCATACGCTGGTGAAGCCGACCGACCTGTCCAAAGTCGACGTGGCGTTTTTCAACATGAACGGAATTTTGAGCGTCGTCATGTTCGTGTTTACTATGATTGATCTGGTGATTGCATGAACAGGCAAAAGTGGGTAGTGGGGATTACAGGAGCAAGCGGCGCGATTTACGGCGTCCGCGTCGTCACCGAGCTTTTGCGCGCCGGGCATATCGTCCATCTGATGATTACCGAGGCAGGCTGGCAAGTTTTTCACGATGAGCTGGACTGGCAGGCAGACGACCGGGAAGGGCTATTGCGGGAGAAGCTCCAGCAGGATTTCCCCGGTGAGCTGCATTATTGGGGCCTGCGCGACTTCAATTGCCCTGCCGCGAGCGGTTCGTATCGCTGCGACGGCATGATCGTCGTTCCGTGCTCGATGGGCACCGTATCCGGCATCGCCCATGGCGCCTCCGGCAATTTGCTGGAGCGCGTCGCCGATGTGATGATTAAGGAAGGCAGGCGGCTGGTCATCGTCCCCCGGGAGACGCCGCTCAATGCGATCCACCTGGAAAACATGCTCACGCTGAGCAGGCTGGGCGTGCGGATTTTGCCGGCGATGCCCGGCTATTACCAAAAGCCGCAAACGATGGATGACCTGATTAACTTTGTCGTTGGGAAAGCTTTGGATGCACTGGATGTACCACACTCGCTGTTTCGGCGTTGGGGGGAGTAGACGCATGCAAAAGTCTTTGCGGATCGGACAAATCTTGTACACCAACGTACTGCCTGTTTACTACTACTTTGAACAAGCAAAATTCGAGGACCGGATCGAGTTCATCCGCCAGGTGCCAGCCCAGTTGAATCTGGCGATGGCAAAAGGCGAGATTGACATGGGGCCGATCTCCTCGTTTAGCTATGCTGAGCATGCCTCCCAGTACGTGGCATTGGCAGACCTGTCTGTCAGTGCCAAAGGGAGAGTAGGCTCCCTTTTCTTATTCAGCAAAAAGCCGATCGAGCAGTTGAACGGGGCGAAAATCGCCCTGACCAACACGTCAGCGACGACGGTGAACCTGTTGAAAATCGTGCTCCACAAGTTTTACGAATACGAGATCGCTTACGTTACACAAGAGCCGAACCTGGCGCAGATGCTGCAAGGCGCAGATGCTGCCCTGCTCATCGGCGACGACGCGATTGCCGCAGAGCGGACGGCCAAAGACTTGCACGTGTACGATCTCGGGGAGCTGTGGCACCGATTTACGGGCTATTCCATGACGTTTGCCATCTGGGCGCTCAGGCGCGCTGTCATAGCCGAGCATTACGATTTGATCGCAGAAGTCCACGCTTCGTTTTTGGCGAGCAAAAAGAAGACGAAAGCCGATCCCGGTCCGTTAGTGGACTACGTATGCGCGCACTTCGGCGGAACTAAAGAGGAATGGATTCGTTACTTCGCGGGACTGCAGCACGATTTCGGCGAAGGGCAGCGGGTAGGACTGGAGTATTATTACCGATGCGCGGCGGAGCTGGGGTTACTAGCGGCGCCCGCGACCGTCGAGTTGTGGCAGGCGGATGGCCACAAGACCAATATTACGCTTGCGAGATAGGTGGAACGGATAACGGATGAACCTAGTCGATATTTACTTCAAGATGAAAAAGGACGTCCAGTACATTGAGGATGAACTGGAAAAATCGATCGATACAGACGTTCGCGAGCTGTATCAATCCTCGACGCATTTGCTCAAAGCAGGAGGAAAGCGCATCCGTCCGGTCTTTGTGCTGCTCGGAGGCAAGTGGGGCCATTACGATGTAAAAGTTTTGAAGCACGTCGCCGTCCCGCTTGAGCTGATTCATATGGCTTCGCTCGTGCACGACGACGTGATTGACGATGCGGACAAGCGGCGGGGCAAAGACACGGTGCGCATGAAATGGGACAACAAAATAGCGATGTACGCGGGCGATTACATTTTCGCGCGCGCGCTGGCGATCGCTTCCCAGCTTCCGAATCCGAAGCTGCACCAGATTCTCTCCAACGCCATTGTCGAGGTGTGCAAGGGCGAGATCGAGCAAGTAAAAGATTTGAACAACTGGGATCAAAACTTCCGCACGTACTTGCGCAGAATCAAGCGGAAAACGGCGCTTTTGATCGCGATTAGCTGTCAGTTGGGTGCCGTGGCGAGCGGCGCCACCGAAGAGTTGGTGCGAAAAATGTACTGGTACGGCTACAACGTCGGAATGGCTTTTCAAATTACCGACGACATTCTCGACTTTACCGGAACGGAAAAGCAGTTGGGGAAACCGGCGGGCAGCGACCTTCTCCATGGCAACATCACGCTGCCGGCGCTCTACACCGCTTACCACGGCAAGGCGAGCGGACAGTTCCAGGAATGGATCAGGCAAAATACGTTTTGGGAGCATACGGACGAAGCGATTCGCCTGGTGCGCCAGGACGAAGGCATTGCCTTTTCCCAGCGGCTGGCCGAGCGCTATATCGCCCGCGCGCATGCGGTTCTCAGCGACTTGCCCAATACGCAGGCGAAAACATCATTGACAGGAATTGCCAACTTTATCATCGATCGCAAATTTTAATGAGAATTTGACTGTCTGCCTGTTGCTTGGCCACCCCAGTTTTGATAAAATTTTCGTTGGTGTTGTAAACACCAATACATAGCTTTGATGGAGGCATACTTACAATGGAAAAAACGTTCCTTATGGTAAAACCTGACGGCGTACAACGTAACCTGATCGGAGAAATCGTATCCCGTTTCGAGAAAAAAGGCTACCAACTCGTTGGTGCTAAACTGATGGTAGTAAGCCGCGAACTGGCTGAACAACACTACGCCGAGCACAAAGAGCGCCCGTTCTTCGGCGAACTGGTTGACTTCATCACTTCCGGTCCTGTATTCGCAATGGTATGGCAAGGAAACAACGTCATCTCCACTGCTCGTGCGATGATGGGCAAAACAAACCCGGTTGATGCGGCTGCTGGTACAATCCGCGGCGATTTCGCGACTTCCGTTGGCATGAACATCATCCACGGTTCCGATTCCCCAGAAAGCGCTGAGCGTGAAATCGGCCTCTGGTTCTCCGCTGATGAAGTTCTCTCCTTCGAGAAAACAATCCAACGCTGGATCTAATTTGCCGATCCAACGACGAAAAAACCCCATGCGTGGGGTTTTTTCTTTTTTTCGTCAAAATCTCCCCGAGAAGTGATAGGATTTTGGCGAATATTAGCGAAATCAAAGAGTTAAGAGTTTTCAAGGGGGTACAATTCTGTATGGAAGATAAGGACTTTCTCCAATTTATCGCTAGTGTGAAAAAAATGACCGGAATTGATCTTGCCCTCTACAAGGAAGCACAGATGAAGCGGCGCCTGACTTCGTTGCGGCAAAAGCGGGGCTATGGCACGTTTGTCCAATATTTCGATGCGATTGCAAAGGACAAGGAACTGTTTTACGAATTTCTCGATCGGATGACGATCAACGTCTCGGAGTTTTTCCGCAACCCTGGGCGCTGGGAAGTTCTTGAGAACAAGATCTTGCCGCGGCTCGCCAAGCAATCGTCGCGCATCAAATGCTGGAGTGCCGCTTGTTCCACTGGCGAGGAGCCGTACACGCTCTCGCTGATCTTGCTGCGCAAGCGTCTGGACGCGACTGTGCTGGCATCCGATATTGATGAGGGCGCGCTGGCCAAGGCCAAGCAAGGCGTTTTCACGGACCGTTCGTTGCAGGATTGTCCGAAGGAGCTGGTGGACAAGTACTTCGTCAAGGACGCGCTCAGCTACCGGATTTCCGACGAGGTGAAGAGACGTGTCACGTTCAAGAAGCACAACTTGCTAGCTGATGCGTTTGACACGCAGTTCGATCTCATCATCTGCCGCAACGTGATGATCTATTTCACGGAAGAGGCGAAGCACGAGCTGTACCACAAGTTCAGCCGGGCGCTCAAACCGGGCGGCGTGCTGTTTGTCGGCAGCACGGAGCAAATTTTCCAGCCCCAGCAATACCAGTTGGAGACGGAAGATACGTTCTTTTATCGAAAAATGGGATAAATCCCCTCGGCCTTTCGTATAACGCTGCTCTTTTTTCCCAAGACTAGGAATACTTACTTTGCCAAGGGAGGCAGCAGATGGATAAGCACAAGGTCATCGAAGCATACCGTCGGGGTTTGATTACGTTGCAAGAATGCGGACAAATACTTGGGGCTGAAAAAACTCAACTGGATGATTTGATACGTGTGGATCATTCCAGAAGGCCGCTTAGCCCCAATCCTTTTTTGATGGTCGATCCTTTTTAATCAGCGCCATCTGCAAACGAAGCGCTTCTCCCGTCGGAGGGGCGTTTTTTCTGCAAACGAAAGGTTTTCGCGCAGGTTTCTACTTTTGTGTTTCCACAGCGAGACAGGTATGATATTATAGCGCTTAAAAGTGATAAAGGACAGCGACCCGAACCGGAAGGAATGGGGATACAAGCTGCCTGGAGGATGGAGGAAGGAAGAGATGCGTTACTTGACAGCAGGGGAATCTCACGGCCCGCAGCTTACGGCGATCATCGAGGGAGTTCCGAGCAACTTGCCGATTTCGGTTGAGGCAATCAATGAACAGTTGGCACGTCGTCAAAAAGGGCATGGACGTGGCCGCAGAATGCAGATTGAAAAAGACCAGGTGAAAATTTTGTCCGGCGTGCGCCACGGTTATACGACAGGGGCACCGATCACGCTGGTCGTTGAAAATAAGGATTGGACTCACTGGCAAACGATCATGAGTGCCGAGCCGGTAGAAGAGGGCGCAGAGGAAAAGCGCCGCGTCTCTCGCCCGCGTCCAGGCCACGCTGACCTGAATGGTGCGATTAAATACCATCAGCGCGATATGCGAAATATTCTGGAACGTTCCAGCGCCCGCGAAACGACAATCCGCGTGGCCGTAGGGGCTGTCGCTCGCCAATTGCTGGCGGCTTTCGGCATCCGGATCGGCGGACAAGTTTTGCAGATCAATGATGTGGTGGCGAAGCGTCAGGAGGTCAGCCTGGAAGAGCTGATTGCCCGGACGGAAGAATCGCCGGTTCGTTGCCTGGATAAAGAAGCGGAGCCGCTCATGATGGCGGCGATCGACAAGGCAAAAGAAGACGGCGATTCCCTCGGCGGCGTGGTCGAAGTAATCGTGGAAGGCGTGCCGATCGGCCTTGGCAGCCACGTGCAATGGGATCGCAAGCTTGACGGACGACTGGCGCAGGCGATCATGAGCATTCAGGCGTTCAAAGGCGTGGAAATCGGCATCGGGTTTGAGGCGGCAGGCTTGAAAGGCTCGCAAGTCCACGACGAAATCATCTGGAACGAAGAGACCGGCTACAGCCGCAAAACGAATCGCGCAGGCGGTTTGGAGGGCGGCATGACGACGGGGATGCCTGTGGTCGTGCGCGGCGTGATGAAGCCGATCCCGACGCTGTACAAGCCGCTCATGAGCGTGGATATCGACTCCCGCGAGCCGTTTTCCGCGAGCATCGAGCGCTCCGACAGTTGCGCGGTTCCGGCTGCGAGCGTCGTAGCGGAAGCGGTAGTCGCGTGGGAGATCGCGCAGGCGATGTGCGAGAAGTTCCCGAGCGATTCGATGGACGACATGATCGAAAACGTGCGTGAATACCGCGCGTACACGGAGAAATTCTAATGAAGACCAACAGACTGACAGTAGAGCTGGGAGAGCGTTCTTACGAGATTGTGATCGGCGATTCTCTATTGCAGCAGGTTCCTGATTTGCTTGCGGAGGCAGGAGTTGTCTCCACAAGCAAACTGATGATTATTACAGATGAGCATGTGGCGGTTCGTTACTTAGAGCCGCTGCGCGATGCTCTGCGCGCTGCCGGATACAATGCGATAGCGAGCGTCGTGGAAGCGGGCGAGCAATCGAAAAGTCTCGCTGTCTACGAACGGTTGATGACCGAAGCGATTCAGGGCGGACTGGACCGCAAATCCGCAATTCTCGCGCTGGGCGGCGGCGTCGTGGGGGATTTGGCTGGCTTTGTGGCGGCTACGTTCATGCGCGGCATTGACTTTGTCCAGTTGCCGACGACGTTGCTCGCTCACGACAGCTCAGTCGGAGGAAAAGTGGCGATCAATCACCCGTTGGGGAAAAACTTGATCGGTGCTTTTCATCAGCCTCGCGTCGTGATCTACGACACAAAGGTGCTGCACACCTTGCCCAAGCGCGAAGTGGCCGCAGGCTTTGCCGAAGTCATCAAGCACGCTCTTATTTCGGACGCCTCCTTTGTGGATTGGCTGGAGGAGAACGCCGCCCGCCTGTGGGAGCTTGATTCAGAATTGTTAGGGAAAGCGATCGAAAGAGGCTGCGCCGTCAAGGCTGCGGTTGTCTCTGCCGACGAAACCGAGCAGGGCCAGCGTGCGCTTTTGAATTTGGGGCACACATTCGGCCATGCGTTTGAGGCGCTGTCGGCGTACGCGACGTTGAATCACGGCGAAGCCATTTCCATCGGGATGTGCATCGCCGCCAAAGTAGCGGAGCGAATCGGCTTGGCGCAAAGAGGCGTGTACGATCGCACGAAGCATTTGCTCAGCCTGTACCATTTGCCAACGGCTTGGCCAAAAGGACTTGAGCCGCAAGACGTCCTCGAGGCGATGAAGCGGGATAAAAAGACAGTCGGCGGCCAGCTTGCCCTCGTATTGCCTAGCGCAATCGGGCAGGCGGAGATTGGGAAACACGTAGACGAACAGCTCATCCTGACAGTAATGAGTGAAGAAGCGGAGGCTTTGTAATGGGAATGCGAGGAATCAGAGGCGCGGTTACGGTAGAAGCCGATACGCGGGAAGAGATTGTCTCTTCCACCAAGTGGCTCCTGGAAGAAATGGTCACGCGCAATGAAGTAAATCCGGAAGAGATCGGCAGCATCATCATCACGACGACAGAGGATTTATGTGCGACGTTTCCCGCCCAGGCGGCGCGTCTGTTGGAAGGGGAGGCCTGGCAGTATGTCCCGCTGATGTGCGCGCGGGAAATTCCTGTGCCGGGCAGCTTGCCCCTCTGTATTCGCGTCATGATGCACGTCAACACAGAGAAGTCGGCAAAAGAGATTCAGCACGTCTTTTTGCGGGATGCAGTCAAGCTTCGCCCGGATTTGACAAATCGCAGTTGACAATCAGGGCGCTCTCTTTTACCATAAGTGAAACGAGAGCGCCTCGTTTTTGCAGAAGAAGAGCCAATACCGGCTGAGTTGAGAATGAGTAGAGCAGAGTTGAGATGAGTTAGGTTGAGGAGAGAAGAGCAGGCTGGGTACATATTTGTCTACCCAATCCAGTTCTGTCGCTGGGTTTTTTTGTATATTTTTTCTCCCCCCTACCTCTCGCTCTAGGCAGCGGGCAGTGAAAAGGCGGTTGTTCTCCCTTTTCGCTCCCACTAAAAAGGAGATGAGAGTTCATGTATTTTCCCTCCCTTGCTGAGGTCAAGAACCTTTCGGCGACCTATTCCCTGATTCCTGTGAGCCTGAAGCTTTTGGCAGACCAGGAGACACCCATCCGATTGTATCAGAAGATTCGTACGAGTGATTCGTTTTTGCTGGAGAGCGTGGAAGGCGGAGCGCGTTGGGCCCGTTTCTCGTTCATCGGGATGAACCCTTTTCAAATCGTGGAAGCAAAAGGGGAAGACATCTCCGTAGTGACGCGCAGCGGAGAGCGAAAAGCTTTGACAGGCAATCCCGTCCACTTTTTGCGCCAGGAGACGGATCGCTTCAAGAGCCCGAAGCTGCCCGGCTTTCCCCGCTTGAGCGGCGGGGCCGTAGGCTTTTTTGGCTACAACACCCTGCGCTATTTTGAAAATTTGCCGGCGCACCGCCAAGAGGCAGTGCGCGTGCCAGACATGCGCTTCCTCTTCGTCGACGAAATGATCGCTTTCGATCACTTGAAGCAGGAAATTCAGTTGATCGTCAACTTGCACGTAGAGCCGGGAGATTCCGCCGAGGTTATTGACGAAAAATACAAGCTAGTCTGCGAAAGGCTGGAGCAGCTCGCTACAAAGGTAACCGCTCCGCTGGAGGTGGACAGCCGCATCCAGGTAGAAACCCAGTCACCAGCCCCGCTCAACGTCGAGCCGAACATGAGCCGCGAGCAGTACGAGCGGATGGTCGAGCAGGCAAAAGAGTACATCGCAGCGGGCGATATTTTCCAGGTAGTGCTCTCGCAACGTTTTTCCGTCAAGACCGACGTTGATCCGTTTGCCGTGTACAGACTGCTTCGCACGCTGAATCCTTCGCCGTACATGTACTACCTCGAATACGAGGGCGAGACGGTCGTCGGTACGTCTCCCGAGCTGCTCGTGCGGGTCGAGGATGAAAAAGTCGAGATGCGCCCGATCGCCGGAACGAGAAAAAGAGGCGCGACGCCGCAGGAGGACGAGGAGCTGGCGGCAGACCTTTTGGCCGACAAAAAGGAACGGGCGGAGCATTACATGCTTCTGGACCTGGGCCGCAACGATGTCGGCAAGGTGTCGGCTTACGGCAGCGTCCGCGTGGAAGAGGCGCTCGTCATCGAAAATTACTCGCATGTGATGCACATGGTGTCGCACGTGACGGGCAAGCTGCGCGAGGGGCTACACGCTTTTGACGCCCTGCTCAGCGCCTTCCCGGCCGGGACCGTCTCCGGCTCGCCCAAGCTGCGGGCGATGGAGATTATCGCCGAGCTGGAACCGGATGCCCGCCATCTGTACGCTGGAGCGATCGGCTACATTTCCTTCGACGGCTCGCTCGACAGTTGCATCACGATCCGGACGTTGTTTTTCCAGGATGGGTACGCGCACGTGCAGGCAGGAGCAGGCATCGTCGCCGACTCGGTTCCCGCAAGCGAATACCAGGAGACGGTAAACAAGGCAGCCGCGATGATTTCGGCTTTGGAAAAGGCAGAACAGCTATTTGTGCGCAAGGAGGTATTGCCATGCTGACCCATGTATTGGAGCAAATTTTGCAAGGAAACGATTTGTCGCGAGCAATCGCAGAGGAAGCGATGGGAGAAATCATGGACGGCAAAGCGACGCCAGCCCAGATCGGAGCCTTTTTGGCGAGTATGCGGCTCAAGGGCGAGCAAGTAGAGGAAATCATCGGGTTTGCGCAGGCGATGCGCGCCCGGGCGATGCGTTTTCCGATCGAGCTGCCGGGTCTGGTCGATACGTGCGGCACAGGGGGAGACGGCAGCAACACGTTCAATATCTCGACAGCCAGTGCGATTGTGGCGGCGAGCGACGGCGTGCGGATCGCCAAGCACGGCAACCGGGCTGTGTCGAGCAAAAGCGGCAGTGCAGACGTCCTCGAAGAGCTGGGCGTTCCGGTCAACCTGTCGCCCAAGTCCGCCGCTGATTGTCTGCGTGCGACCAACCTGTGCTTTTTGTTCGCGCCGCTCTACCACCAGGCGATGAAGCATGCGGCAGGTCCGCGCAAGGAGCTGGCCGTGCGCACCGTTTTCAACCTGCTTGGCCCGCTGACGAATCCGGCAAACGCCAGCCATCAGCTCATGGGCGTCTATGATGCGAAGCTGCTGCCGACTGTCGCGGCTGTCCTGCGCGAGCTACATGTAGAGCGGGCGCTGGTCGTGGCTGGCTCTGACGGGCTGGATGAGCTGACCGTGACGGGAACAAGCCAGATCGCGGAGCTGCGTGACGGCGAGATTCGCACGTATGAGATCGACCCAGAACAGTTCGGATTGCGCCGCCATGAAAAAGAAGCGCTGCGCGGCGGAGACGCGTGCGAAAACGCGACGATCATTCGCGAGGTGTTCGCTGGCAAGCGCGGGGCGGCGCGCGACATCGTGCTGTTAAACGCAGGGGCGATCCTCTACCTGGCGAATCGCGTTCGCTCGATCGAAGCAGGCGTGATCCGGGCAGCGGAGCTGATTGACGACGGACTCGTCATGCGCAAGCTGGAGCACATTCGGCAAATTGCAGGAGGGATGATTCATGCTTCATAAAATCGTGGAAAAAAAACGCGAGGAAATCGCTCGCCTGCAAAAAGAGACGACGGTAGCGGCCTTGCTGCAGCAAGCCAAAGCGCAGGAGCGTCCGCGCGGCTTTCGCCAGGCGCTGGAACAGAGCAGCCGCCCGGTCAGCGTAATTGCCGAAGTGAAAAAGGCTTCGCCGTCCAAAGGGCTGATTCGCCCGGATTTTGACCCGCTCGCGATTGCGCGGGCGTATCAGGCGGCTGAGGCCGAGTGCCTGTCCGTCTTGACCGACGAGTCGTTTTTCCAGGGCAGTCTCGCTTATTTGCAGGGCATTCGCGAAGCGGTAGACCGTCCTTTGCTGCGAAAAGATTTTCTCATCGAAGACATTCAGGTAGTGGAAGCGCGGGCAGCCGGAGCGGATTGCATTTTGCTCATCGCCGCGATCCTTACGCACGAGCAACTGCGGCATTTGTCGCAGACGGCGGAACAACTCGGGATGGACGTCCTCGTCGAAGTCCACGACAAGCGGGAGTGCGAGCTCGTTTTCCGCGCGATCGAACCGAAGCTGCTCGGGATCAACAACCGCAACCTGCATACGTTTCAGACCGATCTCGCGGTGACGCACGAACTGCTCGCGGAGCTGCCTGCTTCCCTGACTGTCGTTAGCGAAAGCGGCATTTCTTCTGCGACCGATGTGGAAAACGTCAGACAGGCGGGAGCGAGAGTGGTTTTGGTCGGCGAGCACTTCATGCGCCAGCAAGACGTGAAACAGGCGGTTTTCGATCTGGTCGGACCAGCGAAAGGCAGCAAGGCGGGGGTGAGCTTGTGACCCGGTTGAAAATTTGCGGGATCAAACGCCCGGAGACGCTTGCGCTGCTAAAAGAGCTGGACGTCGACTATGTCGGTCTGGTGTTTGCGCCAAGCAAGCGCAAGGTAGACGCGAAAACGGCAGGGAGGCTGCTCGCTGCCGTTTTCGGCCACCCGCCGGCTGTCGGCGTGTTTGTCAATCCGACGATGGATGAGCTGGCTGAAGTGCTCGCGGAAGCGCCGCTTTCTGTCATTCAACTGCACGGCCAGGAGACGCCGGAATTTTGCCGCCAAGTGCGAGAGCGGTTTTCGGTGCCGGTATGGAAGGCACTGGCTGTTGGAGGCGAAGCGGATGCCTCCGCGTCGCTGGAAGCGTATCAGGGGATTGTAAGCGCCTTTTTGTTCGATACGTACGATCCGGCGCAAGCAGGCGGAACAGGGAAAAAGTTTTCGTGGGAGCAAATTCCGCTGCTGCAAGCGAAGTGCAAGGAAGCGGATTGCATCATCGCAGGCGGGATTCATGCCGAAAACGTAGCCGAGCTGATTGGCACGTACCAGGCTGCGGTGATCGACGTGTCCAGCGGAGTAGAGACGGATGGAGAGAAAGACGGAGAAAAGATAAAAAAACTGGTGGAGAGGGTGAAGGCGCATGCCAAGCAATACACAGACAACCACGCGGGTCGTGCCTGACGAGAACGGACGGTTTGGAGCGTTCGGCGGAAAATTCGTGCCAGAGACGTTGATGAATGCTTTGTACGAGCTGGAGGCTGCTTTTGAGGAAGCGCGACGTGATCCACAGTTCGTAGCCGAGCTGAATGAGCTGCTCAGCAAATACGCAGGTCGCCCTACGCCGCTGACACATGCGGAGCGGCTGACGGAGGCGCTTGGCGGGGCGCAAATTTACCTCAAGCGCGAAGACCTCAACCATACCGGGGCGCACAAGCTGAACAATGCGCTCGGGCAGGCGCTTTTGGCAAAGCGTATGGGCAAAAAGGCGATTATCGCAGAGACGGGAGCGGGGCAGCACGGCGTTGCCAGCGCGACGGTCGCCGCGAAGCTCGGACTTTCCTGCAAAGTGTTCATGGGCGAGGAAGACATTCGCCGCCAATCGTTGAACGTCTTTCGCATGAACTTGTTGGGAGCGGAAGTCATTCCGGCCGTGTCCGGCTCGCGGACGCTGAAGGACGCGACGAACGAGGCGATTCGCCACTGGGTTTCGCACGTAGAGGAGACGTTTTACGTGATCGGCTCGGTCGTCGGCCCGCATCCGTATCCGTACATGGTGCGCGAGTTCCAGAAAATTATCGGGGAGGAGACGCGTAAGCAAATTTTGCAGCAACTCGGCAAGCTGCCCGACGAGGTAGTCGCCTGCGTAGGCGGCGGCAGCAACGCGATCGGGATGTTTTACCCGTTTATTCAGGATGAGTCTGTCGCGCTTCGCGGCGTGGAAGCGGCAGGAAAAGGAATCGAGACAGACAAGCATGCCGCGACATTGACCCTTGGGCGGCCAGGCGTGATTCACGGCTCGCTCACCTACTTGCTGCAGGATGCGCACGGACAGGTGCAAGAGGCGCACTCGATCTCGGCGGGGCTGGACTACCCGGGCGTCGGCCCTGAGCATGCGTATTTAAAAGATACCGGGAGAGTGACGTACACGTCCGTAACCGATGCGGAGGCGCTCGCGGCCGTCGAGCTTTTGTGCCGCACGGAAGGGATTATTCCCGCACTGGAGAGCGCCCACGCGATTGCTGAGGTCATCAAGCGCGCTCCGCAAATGTCGCCGGAGAAGATCATCGTCATTTGCCTGTCGGGACGCGGGGACAAAGACGTGCTGACCATCCAGGAAGCGCTGGCGGAACGCACAGAAGGGGGAGTGGCATGATGACGGCAGCAACGAATCGAATTGACCGTTTGTTTGCGGATCGCAGCCGCAAGCGTTTTATCCCGTTTATTACGGTAGGAGATCCGACCTTGGAAGCGACGTTTCAACTCGTGACTGCGATGGTGGAGGCCGGAGCGGACGTGATCGAGCTTGGCGTTCCGTATTCCGATCCGCTGGCAGATGGCCCTACGATCCAGCGCGCCTCGCAGCGTGCGCTGCAACACGGCGTGTCGATCGCAGACGCCTTGCAGCTCGTCTCCCGCCTGCGAGAGTCGGGCGTAGAAGCGGGCATCGTCCTGTTTTCTTACTTCAATCCCGTGCTGCAATACGGAATCGAACGCTTTTTCGCCGACCTGGCCGCGCATGGAGCAGACGGCGTCGTCATTCCGGATTTGCCGATTGAAGAAAACGGCCCAGCCGTGGCTGCCGCGAAGCAAAACGGCTTGCACGTCATTTCGCTCGTGGCACCGACGTCCGATACGCGCATCCAGACGATCGGCGAGCAGGCGACAGGCTTTTTGTACTGCGTTTCGTCGCTCGGCGTGACGGGAGCGCGGACAGACTTGCGCGAAGACTTGGCGGACTTTTTGGCGCGGGTAAAAGCAAGCACGACTGCGCCGACTGCCGTCGGATTCGGCATCTCCACGTCAGAGCAGGTGCGGGCCGTAGCGCCGCATGCAGACGGCGTGATCGTGGGCAGCGCGATCGTGCAGCAGATTGAACAGCACGAGGACCAACTGAAAGATCCGGCACAAATGCCAGTTGCTGTTGAAAAAATAAAAACGTTTGTACAACAGTTGGCGAGTGCGCTACAATAATGGGAAAAATGTGACTGGAGTGAACGTGGATGCAACCGAAGCAACGCATACTCAATGCCCCGGTATATCAGCCAGGGAAGCCCATTGAAGACGTCAAACGGGAGTTTGGTTTGACAGAAGTAATCAAGCTGGCGTCCAACGAGAACCCTTACGGCTGCTCGCCTAAGGCGAAGGCGGCCATTGCGGAGCAACTGGACAATCTCGCTCTTTACCCGGACGGCGCAAGCCTCAGCCTGCGCTGGGATTTGGCCGATTTCCTCGGCGTGAAGCCTAGTCAACTCATTTTCGGCAATGGTTCCGACGAAAATTTGTTGATGATCTCCCGCGCTTTTTTGAGTGAAGGCACGAACACGGTCATGGCGACTCCTACCTTTTCCCAGTATCGCTCCAATGCGATTATCGAAGGGGCAGAGCTGATCGAGGTTCCGCTCAAGGACGGCGTTCACGATCTGGAAGCGATGGCAGCAGCCATCAACGAACAGACAAAAGTCGTATGGGTATGTAACCCGAACAACCCGTCCGGTACCATCGTGACTGCGACAGAGCTGGAAGCGTTCCTGAAAAAAGTGCCGAGCAGCGTTCTCGTTGTTTTGGATGAAGCTTATTACGAGTATGTTGTTGATCCAAAATATCCACAAACCGTTCCTTTGCTCGATCAGTATCCGAATCTGATTATTTTGCGGACGTTCTCCAAAATTTACGGTCTGGCAACGCTGCGGATCGGCTACGGCATCGCCTCCGAAGAGCTGGTGTCTGCACTGGAGCACGTGCGCGAACCGTTCAACACCGGAGCGCTCGGTCAAGTAGCAGCTCGTGCGGCCTTGCGCGACCAGGAGTTCGTGGCCGCATGCCGCGAGCGCAACCGCGAAGGGCTGAAGCAATTGACGGACGCTTTTGACGAGTGGGGACTTTCTTACTTCCCGTCGCAGACCAACTTCATTTTGGTTGACCTGAAAAGAGATTCCGATGAAGTGTTCAAAAAGCTGTTGACGCACGGCATCATCGTGCGCTCGGGGAATGCACTCGGCTTCCCGGGATACCAGCGGATTACGGTGGGAACGAAAGAACAGAATGAAAAGATTTTGTCTGTGTTGAAAGAAATTGTGACTGGCGCATTGAAATAACGGACAAAAGATGCCGGGCGTGCCCCGGCATCTTTGTCTACGCGAACAAGGAAGGACAGGAAGTGGAGATGAAAAAAATTACTATCGCCGTAATCGGAGTCGGATTGATCGGCGGTTCGATCGCTTTGTCGATGCGACGGGACCCCAACATCCGGGTCGTCGGTTACGACGTACGTCAAGAACCGTTAGATAAAGCGTTGACGCTCGGCGTCATCCACGCAGGCACGACCGATTTGCAAACGGCCGTCCGGGAAGCGAATGTCATTTTTCTCGCTGCGCCTGTCGAGCAGATCGTCGCTACCTTGCAGCATTTGCAAGACATGGAGCTGCAGCCAGACGTCATTGTAACAGACGTGGGCAGCACCAAGGCCGGCATCGTCAGACAAGCCGTAGAAGTCATCCCGGAGCGCGTGACGTTCATTGGTGGACACCCGATGGCAGGCTCGCACAAGTCAGGGGTCGAAGCGGCTTCGGACAGGCTGTTGGAGAATGCCTATTACGTATTGACGCCCGCACCGGGCACCCCGCCTGAAAAAGTCGAGCGCCTGACCGAATTGCTCTCGCTGACGCGGGCAAAAGTCGTGCAAATGGACGCTGACACCCACGATCAGGTAGTGGGCGCGGTCAGCCACTTCCCGCACGTGCTGGCATCCGCGCTGGTCAATCTGGTTGCGGGCTACGACGAGGAAAACGGCTGGCACGCACGCCTGGCCGCAGGCGGCTTCCGCGACATTACGCGCATTGCGTCCAGCAACCCGCGGATGTGGCGCGATGTGCTCCTGCAAAACCGCGAGCCGCTGTTAAAAATCGCCAAAGATTGGACAAAAGCTCTGGAGGATGTTATCGAGCTTGTGGAAGAGGGCGATCCAGAAGGCATTGAGCGGTTTTTCCAGACAGCGCGCGATTTTCGCGACGGCCTGCCGGAGCGCAAAGCCGGGGCTTTGCCGCCTCTGAACGACCTGTATATCGACATTCCCGACCATCCGGGGGAGATTGGCCGCATCACGACGCTTTTGGGAGCGAAGCAGATCAACATTACCAACCTGCAAATCAGAGAGACGCGTGAAGACATATACGGAGCGCTGCGCATCACCTTCCATTCCCAGGAGGAGATGGAAAAAGGGGAGGAACTTCTGCGCTTTTTCGATTACAATGTGTACAGGCGTTCCTAAGCCATTTTGTACAAACACACTTTACAACGAAGACGCTTCACAGCATGACTAATTGCTGAAGAGACAAAGGGGAGTGGAACTGTGCTTCGAGTTCGTCAAGCCAAAAAAATAACAGGGACCGTGCGTGTTCCGGGAGATAAATCCATCTCGCACCGCGCTGTCATGTTCGGTGCGCTGGCAGAGGGCGTCACCACGATTGAAGGCTTTTTGCCTGGGGCAGATTGCCTGAGCACCATCAGTTGCTTCCGCCGCTTGGGCATCGAGATCGAACAGCAAGGCGACAAGGTGACTGTTCACGGAAAAGGCTGGTACGGCCTGCGGGAGCCTTTGCAGCATCTCGACGTCGGCAACTCCGGGACGACGATTCGCCTGATGTCCGGAATTATGGCGACACAGCCGTTTCACGTAGTGATGGAAGGCGATGAGTCGATCGCCAAACGCCCGATGCGGCGCGTGATCGGACCGCTTCGCCAGATGGGCGCGAAGATCGACGGCAGAAAAGACGGCGAGTTTACGCCACTCTCGATTCGCGGCGGCAAGCTGGAGGCGATCGCTTACCAGTCTCCGGTAGCGAGCGCACAGGTCAAGTCGGCGATTTTGCTCGCAGGCTTGCAGGCGAACGGCGTGACCAGCGTCACGGAGCCGCATTTGTCCCGCGACCATACGGAGCGCATGCTGCAAGCGTTTGGCGTCTCTGTCGTGCGCGACGGCCTGACCGTATCTGTAGAAGGCGGACAAAAGCTGACAGGACGGGCTATCTCCGTGCCAGGGGACATTTCCTCTGCGGCGTTTTTGATCGCAGCGGTTATGGTTGTTCCCGGCAGCTCGCTGTTGATCGAAAATGTCGGCATCAATCCGAGCCGCACAGGGATCATCGACGTGGTCAAAGCGATGGGCGGAAGCCTGGAGCTGCTCAACGAGCGCGTCGTAAACGAAGAGCCGGTTGCCGATTTGCTCGTGACCCATTCCGAGTTGCACGGCATTGAAATCGCGGGCGACATCATTCCGCGGCTGATCGACGAGATTCCGGTGATCGCGGTCATGGCGACGCAGGCAAAGGGCAAGACCGTGATTCGCGATGCGGAGGAGCTGAAGGTAAAAGAAACCGACCGCATCGCTACGGTCGTAAGCCAGCTCTCCAAGTTCGGCGGTCGTGTCACGCCGACAGAGGACGGCATGATTATCGAAGGCGAGACTCCGCTGACAGGCGCGGTCATCGACAGCATGGGCGATCACCGCATCGGAATGGCGATGGCGATTGCCGGATTGGCGGCAACAGGGGAGACGGGAATCGAAAACGAGGAAGCGATCGACGTATCGTTCCCGGGATTCCACGAGCTGCTTACGCGCATCAGCCAACAGTAAAAAGAGGGAAAGGAGCCTGCCGCTCGCAACCGAGCCAGGCTCTTTTGCCTGTCTACCAACCGCCGGGAAAACGTCGGGACAGGTCTGGCGGTTTTTAGCAAAAATGATTTGACAAGCGCTTACATTCCGTTTATTATAAAACTACAGTATGGTTTCTCTCCACTCCTATCCAATATCATAAAAGCACACGTGTGCTACCGCCGTTTGAATGCGCTTACAATCAACGGCGGTCTTTTTTTGTATTTTTTTCCTTGCCCGCGCATATGCTCGTACAAATTGCAGCTCGATGCGAGGCGGGAGGGGACGAGCGTGCCGGAGCAAGGAATGGTCATTCGAGGAGGAGCGGTAGTCACAGCGCACGGAGTCAAAGAAGCAGATATTTGGATTGCAGGCGGAAAAATCGTTCGCATCGCCAAGGATACCTTGCCCAAAACGACCGCGACGACCGTCTTTGAAGAGGTGGACGCGTCCGGCATGTATCTTTTGCCCGGTTTCGTCGCACTGCCGACACAATCGTTGTATAAAATAAAAGATGGGAAGACGTACATAGAAGTGATGCGAGAGCTCGTCAGGAGCGGTTGTACGAGCTTCGTGGACGTGTTGCGCCCGGAGCCGTGGATGAGCAGGCCGCAGGTGGAATACCAGCAGACGAGGCACTTCAACAGCCCACTCGACTACGCCTGGCACGTGGCGATCGAGCCTGCCCAGCTACAGCCGAGAACGGTGGCGCAGTACTCAGAGCTCGGCTTTTCTTCCTTTCATGTGACGGTCCGAAGCCCAGAAGAAATTTCCACAATAAATTGGGAAACGCTTTTGCCACTTCATACGTCTAAACAAACGATTCTGCATTTGCATATTCAAAATGATGCTTCCGTAAAAAAAGAACAGCGTGATCTCATTCGGCAGCTTTGGCTGGACGCCACGAGATACTGGAAGGTGCGTACTGTCATTGCTGATCCGTCAGCGGCCTTTGAACCAAAACAATCCGATCCGTTTTTGCACATTTTCCGTTTGAACGCTGAAACAACTGACCGGGCTGTCCGATATATATATCAGAGGTTTTACGATAGCTGCCAGGTCGCTTCGCCTCTGCAGGAGGTTCGCATTGACTATCGCAGGAGATGGTGCTCGCCGGAAATGCTGCTTTGTCTGCTCGTCAGACTCGCTTCGACAAACGTTGCCAAGGCGATTGGGCTTTATCCGCAAAAAGGAAGCTTGACACCAGGGGCGGACGCTGATATTGTCTTCCTGAAAAAGGAAAACTGGTTGACAAAGTATGATCTTTCCACTATTCTCAATTTTAGCGAAATGCATCTTCCAGCATCTGTTATGTCGAACGGTAAATGGATGTATCGAAATGCGCAGTTTAGCTCTTCAATCGGGATGGGCAGGCGGATTTTCGACACAAAGCCCAACGCCTATGTCATTTAACCCCAAAATTGGGGGTTTTTTCGTGAAGGATTCCCGCAGTGAGACGAGAAAAGAATCGTAAGGTCGCGCAACTTTTTACATCCCCAGCAGTCTAATATGACAAAGGCCGCTGAGGGATCGGAATCGCAAGGAGGTAATCCTGATCATGACCGATTCCCAGCTTATCCGAGAGATTAAAGAAGGTAATCTGGAATGCTATGCTGAACTGATTCGTCGTTATGAAAAAAAGATCCTCTCATTTGTCACTCACCTTTTGCGCCAGGCTCATTTGGAGCATATCGCTGAGGACATCTGTCAGGAGACGTTTTACAAGGCGTATAAGAGCATTCATTCTTTCCGTGATGTAGAAGCAACCTTCTCCACCTGGCTCTATACGATAGCCCGCAACTCCGTACTCAGCGAATTGCGCAAAAGCCGCAACTCCGACGTGTATCTGGACGATACGCTGCAAGTGCCGATGGCTTCTCCCAAAACCTTGCCCGAGCAGGTGTTGTTGCGCAACGAGCGGGAGAGCATGGTCAGACTGGCGATCAACAACCTGCCGGAAAAGCAGCGTTCCGCCCTGATTTTGCGGGAGTACGAACAAATGGATTACACAGAGATCGCCACGATCCTCAATTTGACCGTCAGCTCCGTGAAATCCTTGCTGTTTCGGGCACGCCAAAGTATAAAAGGCCAGTTGGAAACCTACATCCTGGACCCTCAATTGGATGAAGCTGAAGGGATGAATCGATGATGAAATGTGAAGAAGTGCAGGAAATTCTGCCTGACTACGCCGAAAATCTGTTGCCCGAGGTGACGCAACGCCGCGTCGACCATCATATGGCTTCTTGTTATGCCTGCCGTTCCGACTATGAAATTTGGTCGGACAGCGGGGAGTGGATGGCGATGGACAAGGAAGAGTACCATTCGGTTACGCCTTCCCGTTCCATTGTAGATGCGGTCATGGCCCGGATTTTGTCTGAGGAGCAGTGGGCGATCCCGATTGGCAGAAAAATTTTCAGCGTAACAGCCAGAATGCGACGTATGGGGGCAAGTGTAGCCGTACTTTTGCTGCTGTTGTTTACGTTTACGCTATATGTGAATACAAGCTCCACGGAACAGGCTAACGCCCTCGTCATTAACGGGGAAGTGATGGCGATGAACACGCCAAAGGCACAAGTCATCTCTTCTTCCATGCAAACAGATGATGGTACATACGTTGTAGAAGCACAGCCGCTCTCTTCCCAGGGAGATGCGCTTGCGAGTGCGACGGCTTCCATCGTTCCGCTGGATGGCAAGCCTGCGACAGCGGATGCAGCCAAGCCTAACTATTCGATCGTGCTCAGTGTTTTCGGGATTTTGATAACCGTGTTGACAATGAGCTGGCTTACTCGTGCATAATGGTATAAGATCATTAAGGAAAGAAAAGACCGTCCTCGGACGGTCTTTTGTGGCTATTCATTGAGAATACGGCCGAAGCAAAATACATATGAGGTGAACACGATGCCAAAAAAATGGCTGTATGTCATAGACGAGGCAATCAAGCGGATTGAAAACGACGAGGTGGAGCTGGGCTTGACCGCCCTGCAAAAAGTGCAGGAGCACGGATCTGATCTTCCGGATGTGATGATGTATTTGGCCGAGGTGTGGTACCGGCTGGGACATTTGGAAGTAGCGGGCAAGCTGTTGTCGGAGGTGCTGGAGAAAAATCCGGGCATGGAGCCTTCCTTGCGCAGAGAGTGCCAACTGTTGCTCGCAGAAATTGCCCTTGATTCCAGCGATTTTGAAACCGCGCAGCATTTGCTCTACGAATGCAAGGAATCGGGCTACGAAAGCATTCAGCTTGACCTGTTGCTCGCCGATTTGTACGCGCTGCAAGATTTGGATGAGGTGGCGGTGAAGTATCTGGAGCAGGCAAGGCAAAAAGAGCCGGACAACCAGGACATTTTGGCGGCACTCGGCAATCTGTACTTCCGCATCGGCGAAGACGACGTAGCGATGAAGCTGTTGGAGGAGGCAGGCCACGAGAGCCTCGATCTGCTGTTGACAAAAGGGCGCTCGCTGGCGCAAAGCGGCCAGTTTGAGCAGGCGTACCAGGTGTTCCGCCAGGCGTTGGTGCTCGATCGCTCGCCGGAAGTGCTGTACGGAGCAGCCTTGATGGGCTTCCATGTGGGACGTCTGGAGGAAGCCGTGGAGCTGGTGACCACCCTGCAGGCGATTGACGAGGAATACGTCGCCGCGTACCCTTTGGCGGCAGACATTTACTTGTCGCTCGGCAAAACCGAGCAGGCCATCGACGCCTTGAAGCAATACGTGACGCTGTCCGGCTTCGACCTCGACCAGATTCGCCGCCTGATTGCGCTTTTGACGCAGGCAGGACGGTACGACGAGGCGAAAGAATACCAGCAGTTGCACGACCAATGGGATCACGAAACAGACGAAGAATAGAGCGAAAAAAACGCTCGCGCATAAAAAAATCGACGAACAGGAAGTCACTCAGGTGGCTTCCTGTTTATTTTTCCGCTTATTGGCAAGAATGAGGGATACAAGAAAGCCATCGCAAAGAAGGGATGCACAGATGAACTTGGCTGAGATCTTGGTGTACACCGATATCCGGCAGCTCCATCAGATTGCCAATCACTACGGATGCGAATGCAACCCTCATTCCAAAAACGAGCTAATCACCTCGCTCTTGTCCAGCCTGCGCCATCGGTTGACAATCGCGCAAGAAGTAGCCCAGCTATCCTCGGCAGAAACGCATTTTTTGCTGCAACTGCTACTCGACAAGCGAACCGTCATGTCGCTGGAAGATTTGCTGGCCAAAGCGGGAGTAGCTCTGGAGAGTGCCAAAGAAAAAAAGCAGGAAGAAGCAAGAAAGTTCGTGGCCGCGGCCATGAAAAGAGGATGGATCTTCCCGGCGAAAAGCAAGACGATCGGGCAGTATCAAATTCCGCTCGACATCCGTGAGCCGTACATACAAGCCTGGCTCGATCAGTGGCGCGAACAAAACACGCTGGTCGTTCCGGGACCGAAAGCGTACAGGGATGAAGGAACGGCTCTCTGCGACGATATCATGCAATTTTTACAATTCCTTCAGCAAGAGCCTGTACCGCTTACGGCCGAAGGAGGCATGTACAAAAGGCATCAGCAGCAGTTGTTTCAATTTTTGTACGTGAAGGAAGAACCGCTTTTGCCGCAAAAATGGCGCTTTGGCTACGGACTTCACTTCGATGTGTACCCGGACCGGTTTTCGTTGCTCTACGATTTCTGCTACTACCACAAGTGGATTGAGGAAGCGGAAGGAAAAGTGGCGATTACGGAGGCGGGCCGCGAGCGGCTGGAGCAGCCGTACACCGATCAGCTCTACCACGATGTGATCCGTTTTTGGATGAGGTTGTACAAGCGGGCGATCCCGAATTTGCCGATGCTTGTCCAGTTGATTCCGCTGCTTGCAGCCGGTGGCTGGGTAAGGCAGGAATCGCTGATGAACACGCTGCTTGCGTGGATCAAGGAGTTTTACTACGATGCACCCGCAGATATTTTGGTCAATCGCGTCTGCAAAATGATGGTGCACCTCGGATTGCTTCGAGTCGGCCAAGACGAGCATGAACAGTGGTTGTACACTGCCACCTATGCGAGCCAGACTTGGCTTCGAAAATACAACGGCTTTACGGAAACGACTATTTTATTGAAGTGAGGGATGGGTATGGAGTGGCCAAATTTCTATTCCAACGCGTACGGAACGAACAATCAAATGGTATCCGGGTTGCTTTCTGAGATGGTAATCGACGAGCAAATGCGTCAATACCGCAAGCGGACGCTTTACCAGGAAATCGATGAGGCGTTGGCTACGAAAAACAAAGAGCTGTTTATCCGCTTGACAGACGAACTGAAAGAAATCATGGCCTACGAAAAGGCCTGAACCTTAGCAGGAAGCGATATTGCGAGTCTCCGCTGATTCATGGTACGCTAGTTTCCGGAAATCTACGCGAAGAAGAGGAGACGACCCTATGCAATGGAATGTAAACGAGTTTGAAAATTGGGAGGAGCTGCGGCCTTATGTGGACACCGCGCTGCTCCCTCTTTATTTGTACCGGGACGGGATCGAGGTAAAAGAGCACGTGCTGCGCATGAACTACTTGCTGAATGTGGCGGCTGGCATCGAGCAGCGCCTGAAGGGAAGGATTCTGTTGTTTCCGCTCAGCTATCGCTTCGCCTGGGAGGAGCAGGAGCAAAAGACGCCGCCGGGCTTCGCTTTTTCCGTTGGACTGCATTTTTCCGGGGACAAAATCCGGCTTGGCGATCAGGGAGAGGCAAGTACGCTCATGCTTCCGGTAGGCGAGGAAGACTTGGATTCGTCGTTGCGCTTTGAAGTGACGGTCGATGTGCTGACCAAAGAAATTATTCGTTTGTGGCAGCAAAAGAGTGCGCAATAGAGAAAGCGTTTTCCGGTAATACTACAGGAAAACGGGAGGGACAAGGAGCAAATTTTGACAAAATGGCAACAATCTCTCCGCAGGCGGTGGTTGGGTTCAGACATGTCCACTGGACATTCTTGACATCTTTATAGGCGTTAGCTATGATTGGGATTGACCTAGTGTATATGTATGAAAACGCCATCGTAGCGCTATTTTACAGGATAAGGAGGGAAAAAAGAGATGGGAGACAAACGCGAAATTTCCAGACGTACATTTTTGAACTACGCACTCATGGGAACTGGCGGGTTCCTTGCTGCGGGTATGATTACCCCTATGATTCGTTTTGCGGTTGATCCTTTACTGCAAGGACATGCAGGTGGAGATAAAGTGGCTGTTGGTTCACCAGATGAGTTTGGTCCGGAACCAAAGCGCGTTGAGTTTAAAGTACATACCAAGGACGGTTGGTATGAATCTGAATCTACTTTATCTGCATGGATTACGAAGAATGACAAGGGTGAAATCCTCGCTCTGTCCCCGATCTGTAAGCACTTGGGCTGTACAGTAAACTGGAACGAAAGTGCCGATCATCCGAACCAGTACTTCTGTCCATGCCACTTGGGCCGTTATACCATTAACGGCGAACACATTCTGGGGACACCACCAACGGCATCTCTTGATGAGTATGAAACAGAAGTGAAAGACGGCAAGTTGTATTTGGGTAAAGTAAAGGCAAATCCTCGTCCGGGGGTGAACGGCTAAGATGTTGCAAAAAATGTATGATTGGGTCGATGAGCGCCTGAATATCACTCCAATGTGGCGTGACTTGGCCGACCACGAAGTACCTGAGCACGTGAACCCGGCACACCACTTCTCTGCGTTCGTTTACTGCTTTGGGGGCCTAACGTTCTTTATTACCGTTATTCAAATCTTGTCTGGTATGTTTTTGACGATGTATTACGTGCCAGACATTATTAACGCATACGAATCTGTCAAATACCTGCAGAACGAAGTAGCGTTCGGGGTAATCGTACGCGGTATGCATCACTGGGGCGCGAGCTTGGTCATCGTGATGATGTTCCTACATACGTTGCGTGTTTTCTTTACAGGTGCATACAAAAAGCCTCGCGAGCTGAACTGGGTTGTGGGCATGCTGATCTTCTTCGTCATGCTGGGACTTGGCTTCACAGGTTACCTCCTGCCATGGGACAACACCGCATACTTTGCGACAAAAGTAGGTCTGGAGATTGCAAACTCCGTTCCGATCATCGGTCCATATGCGAAAATGTTGCTGACAGGCGGAGACATCGTAGGGGCACAAACTCTTTCCCGCTTCTTCGCGATTCACGTGTTCTTCCTGCCTGGCGCATTGCTCGGCCTTTTGGGAGCACACTTTGTCATGATTCGTTCGCAAGGTATCTCGGGTCCACTATAATCGGTCTTCGATAAAAAGGAGGAAATAGCATGGCAAAACAAGACAAAGATGCTACCTTCGTCGGAGATTCCCGAGTATCGGCGAAGCGTATCCCTAACATTTCTCCATCCTACTCCGATTTTCCGGGAAAAAATGAGCCGTTCTGGCCTAACTTCCTGCTGAAAGAGTGGATGGTGGCAGCAGTTTGCTTGGTTGGCTTCCTCGTGCTGACGGTTTCCCATCCGTCGCCGCTGACTGACAAGGCAAACCCGAATGATACGTCATTCGTTCCATTGCCAGACTGGTACTTCCTGTTCCTGTACCAAATGCTGAAATACCCTTGGGCTGCGGGTGACTGGGTAGTCTTCGGGACCATCGTTGTACCAGGTATCGCATTTGGTGCTTTGCTGCTCGCGCCTTGGCTGGACACCAGCAAAGAGCGTCGTCCATCCAAGCGTCCGGTTGCTACAGGCTTGATGCTGACAGCTCTCGTAGGGATTTTCTACCTCACTTGGGCAGCCGATCATGAGCACTCCCTCAACCATCCGTCCAGCAAAGATGGTGGCGGTGCTGGTCACGGCGGCTCCAGCGCGGCTGCGCCTGCACCTGCTGATACCAGCTTTACAGCAGATGCAGTTTGGAAAGCGCAAACAAGCTGCATGGGTTGCCACGGCAAAAACATGGAGGGTGGCATGGGGCCAAATCTCCAGAAGATCGGTGAAAAATACGATGCAACGCAGATTGCCGACATCATCAAAAACGGGAAAGCACCTGGAATGCCAGGCGGCTTAATCAAGGATGATGCGGAAATCGCTAAGCTTGCTGAATACATGGCAACCTTGAAATAAGCTAATAAGGAAAAAGCTGGCTGACGATGCGGTCAGCTTTTTCTTTAGCGGCGTACACAGCGGGAGACGATAAACATGATCTGGATATGGGAGTGGTTTATACATTCTTTGGGGAAAAGATGGTTTCTATGGACGCTGTTTATCGTAAACCTGCTGGGAACTATATACGGATTCATCTGGTATAAAAACCAACTGGCAGAAACGCCAGCGTACTTGACTCCTTTTGTTCCAGACAGCCCGACAGGTAGTGGACTATTCACGCTGGTACTCCTTACTTATTTGTTGGGTCGCCATATCCCGGTACTAGAAGCGTTGGCAGGAATCACCAATTTCAAGTACGGTGTATGGGCCGTCTGCATCATCTTAGCGGGTTGGATGATGGGGAATGAAGTGCGTTGGACAGATGTGATGTTAATCTTTTCCCATGCAGGCATGGCGGTTGAATCAGTTTTGTATGCACGCTTTTACAAATTAAGCATCCTGCCAGTGGGGATCGCTGCCTTGTGGACACTGAACAACGACTTTTTGGATTACGTCATGGACATCCATCCGTGGTTGCCGAGTGTGCTTGACCCGTACGAAGGTTTTGTGGGACTGTTTACCGTGCTTCTCAGCCTGATTTCCATATCCGTCATCTGGCTCGTAAACACAAAGCACACGATAAACAAGGTCTAATCTTGTCCTCCTTTCCATAGGCTGTACTAGGGGAAGGGGGTTTTTTGCGTTGAAGAAAAACATCCGCTTTTTAATGTTTTTTCTCGCGATCGGGCTGTTTTTGTCGTGGCCGATCCACAGCCTGTACTCGAAGCTGAACCAGCCGATCGAGGAGCAGCAGCTAGTGGCACTGGATCAGATCGCGAATGAATTTTTGACCTACGCCAAAAAAGGGGATCTCGAAGGAGCGCAGCAGCGGATTATCCAACTGGCTGAGAAGTTTCCCAACCAGCATTTGACCTATCCGATTCGGATTGAAAGTCTGAACGCGGTTACCCAATCGATTTTGGCGGCTAAAAAAAGCTTTGCCTCCACGAACGTAAGCGAGCAGCAGTTGTTGTGGCACGCCACGCAGGTTCGTGTAGCGATTGACTCCCTGACGCACGAGCATCAGCCGATGTGGCGCAGCTATTATCCATCCCTTGTGACACAGGTGCAAAATTTGCAGCAATCCGCCGTGGAACGCAATTACAACCAGTTCCGCGAGCAGTTTGATGAAAACTACCGCCTGTTTTTGGCGATCAAACCGGGAATGAGCATCCAACTCCCCGAGGATCAGCTCGCTTCCATCTCTGCGGCGTATGACGTCATCTCCAAAGAGATGCGAAACGCGCAAATGGATTGGCAGCTCGTCAGGGAAGCTTTGCGCGATTTGAACGGCTCGATCCAGACAGCGTTTGTCGGCGAGGAGAAAAGTACGTTTGCCCGCCTGATGATGCGGCCTGACTCGCCACTGGCGATCCTGTTTTCGATCTCAATTGCGTTGGTCGCTGCCTTGGCGTACGTGGCCTGGAAAAAATACAACGGGGAAATCCGTTCTGCCTAATGAAGCGAAGCGCATACAAAAAAACCTTGCCGAAAAACAGGCAAGGTTTTATTTTTGGTGCAATGTCGGCCTTCCTTACTCGCGTCACGCTTAGTCATGCAAAGGCTTCTTGTTTTCATCAAGCGTAAAGCCTTCGCCGAGCACTTCGTGAACATCGTTGACGATGACGAATGCGTGCGGGTCGATCTCCTGCACGATCGTTTTGAAGCGCATGACCTCGTTGCGGCCAACGACGACGTAGATCACTTTCTTTTCTTCGCCGGAGTATGCGCCTTTACCAGCCAGGAGCGTTACGCCTCGGCCCAAATCGAGAATTTGCCGGGAGATTTCTTCTGCGTGGTTGGAAATGATCGTCAGCGCTTTTCCGGCATAGGCACCGTCCTGTAAAAAGTCGATGACGCGGGCGGCAATAAACACGACGACGAGCGTGTACATCGCGCTCTCCAGGTTCAAGTAAACGAGCGAAGCGCCGATGACGAGGATGTCGCCGAAAAACAGCGTTCTTCCCATGCTCACGCCCATGTACTTTTGCAGCAATCGGGCGATGATGTCAACGCCGCCAGTCGTTCCGCCGTAGCGGAAAATAATGCCCAAACCGACACCGACAGCCACGCCGGCGTACAAGGATGCGAGCAGACGATCGTGCATCACGAGCGGCAGCACGCCATCAAACGCCGAGAGGAAGACAGAGAGCGAAACGGTCCCTAAAATAGTATAGAAAAAAGCAGTGCGGCCGAGAATTTTCCATCCTAAAATGAACAGCGGCACGTTCAGGGCGAAGAAGACGATCCCTTGGTCGATAGCGGGAAACAACAGCTTGAGTAAAATGCTGATCCCCGTGATCCCGCCCTCGGCAAGGTGGTTGGGGATATTGAAGGCGTTAATGCCGAATCCCATAATGGCAGAACCGATAATGATAGCGATGATGCTCTTCCAACGTATGTTCATAGTGTCCTCCTGTTTTGCCGGAGCGAAAAATGACGCTGTTGATCGTCCGACATGTTGTGCAGTAGTGCGGGCGAAATACTCAATACCTGAGGGCCATCCGAAAGCCATTATAAATGAACGATTATTTGATTGTCCATATGTTGGAAGACGAAGTATTGAGATTTGGCAAACGCAGCCTTTTTGTGTACGATAGGTGAAAGAGAGAAGGATGAAAAACAAAAGGAGTGGGCAGATGGAACGGCAAAAAACCATGCAGGAAATGCAGCAGGAAGTGGACCAATACATATCGCAATTCAAGGAAGGGTATTTCTCGCCGCTTTCCATGCTGGCGCGCATGACCGAAGAAGTCGGGGAGCTGGCGCGGGAGATCAATCACTTTTACGGCGAAAAGCCAAAGAAGAAAGACGAAGGCGAGAAAACCGTCGAGGAAGAGCTGGGAGACGTGCTCTTTATCGTGATCTGCTTCGCGAACTCGCTTGGCATCGACCTGCAGGAAGCGTTTGATCGTATTATGCACAAATTCAACACACGTGATAAAGATCGCTGGACAAGAATTGAGGAGAACAAGCAAAATGGATAAACAGATTCGCGTAGCGGTTGCAGGCGCAAATGGCCGCATGGGCCAGGAAGTAGTGAAAATGCTGGCGCAGGACGCGCAGTTGATCTACACCGGAAATTTGGATACTCGCCTTGGCAGCGAAGAAATCAACAAACAGATGGAAGAAATGAAGCCGGATGTGCTCGTCGATTTTACCACGCCGCACAGCGTCTACAAAAACATGGAGCTGTGTTTGGCCCATGGGGTGCGGCCAGTGGTCGGGACTACGGGCTTGACTCCAGAGCAGTTGCAGGAAATGACAGATCGCTACAAAGAGGCGGGGCTTGGTGCCATCATCGCTCCGAACTTTGCGATTGGCGCTATTTTGTGCATGAAATTTGCCGCGATGGCAGCCAAATATATGCCGCATGTGGAAATCATCGAGCTGCACCATGATCGCAAGCTGGATGCGCCGAGCGGTACAGCGTTGAAGACAGCGGAGATGATCGCCGCGGTACGCCAGGAGCTGAAGCAGGGGCACCCGGAAGAAGCAGAGACGATTCCCGGCGCACGGGGAGCGGAGTACGAAGGTTTCCGCATCCACAGTGTGCGCTTGCCGGGAATGGTCGCTCACCAGGAAGTGCTGTTCGGTTCGACCGGGCAAACGTTGTCCATTCGCCACGATTCGATCAACCGCGAGTCGTTTATGCCAGGCGTTAATTTGGCGATTAAGGCCGTCATGAGTATGTATGGCTTGATCTACGGTTTGGAACATCTGATTGATTAAACGTTTGATTAAAAAAGCGATCTCTATCGAGACATAAGGGAGAGTTTCTCGTGAAAATAGCATTGATTGCCCATGATCGAATGAAAGAAGAGATTGTCCAACTGGCCATGGCCTACGAATCCATCCTGGCGGAGCATGAGCTGTACGCCACAGGAACGACGGGCGGAAGAATCATGGATGCCACTTCGCTGAAACTCACCAGGTTTTTGTCCGGCCCATTAGGCGGCGATCAGCAGATTGGCGCGATGATTGCCAAAAACGAGATGGACCTGATTATTTTCTTGCGCGATCCGCTTACCTCCCAGCCGCACGAACCGGATATTATCGCGCTTTTGAGACTGTGTGATGTGCACAAAATTCCGTTTGCCACCAACCTTGGCTCTGCGGAGATTATGCTCAAGGCGCTGGAACGGGGAGAGCTGGCTTGGCGTGACGTGCTGCACAAGGAGAACGAAGCATGAGTACACGCGAACTCGACATTTTGGCGATTGGCGCCCATCCCGATGACGTGGAGATCGGGGCGGCAGGCAGCCTGCTATTGGCGGCAGCTTCTGGCAAACGGACAGCGATTCTCGACCTGACTTACGCTGAACTGTCGTCCAACGGTACGGTGGAGCGCAGACAGCAGGAAGCGGCTGCGGCCGACAAGCTGCTCGGAGTGTGTGCGCGCTACAATTTCGGATTGCCTGACCGCGGGCTGGAAGCTGTCAGGGAGCAAGCGATCGAGCGTGTGGTGAAGCTGATTCGGAAGACGCGTCCGCGCACCGTACTCGCCCCGTATTTTTCCGATCGCCATCCCGACCATGAGAGCGTAAGCCGCATCGTGCGCGAAGCCATCTTCAACGCGGGCATCCGCAAGTACATGCCCGATCCGGAGCTGCCGGCGTATCGTCCCGCTCAATTTCTGTACTATTTTATTAATTCGACGGTAACGCCGCAGGTCGTGGTCGATATTACTACGGTTTTTCCGCAAAAAATGGAAGTCCTCCGTTGCTACCGCAGCCAGTTCGAGCTGGAAGAAGGCAGCGTGCAAACACCGCTCACGAACGGGTATCTCGAATCCGTCGAGTACCGCGAGCGGTTGTTTGGGCAGCAGGCAGGCGTCCGTTATGCCGAAGGGTTTGTCAGCGCTGCGCCGTATGTATTGACCAGCTTGTGAGAAGGAGTGACACCTAAGAAATGAAGATCGGGATTACGTGTTATCCATCGCTGGGAGGGTCCGGGGTCGTTGCGACGGAACTAGGCAAGCTGCTGGCGGAGCGGGGGCATCAGGTGCACTTCATTACGGGCGGGATGCCTTTTCGCCTCGGTGCCTTCCACCCGAACATTTTTTACCATGAAGTAGAAGTGAACCATTACGATGTATTCAAATACCCTCCCTACGACTTGACGCTGGCAAACCGGATGGCGCAGGTGGCCAAAACGGAAAACCTGGACTTACTGCACGTACATTATGCCGTGCCGCATGCGCTGTGCGCGTTTTTAGCGAAGCAGATGGTCGGGGATCATTTGAAAATCGTGACGACCTTGCACGGGACGGACATTACCGTTTTGGGCTATGACTCGAACCTGAGTGACATGATCCGCTTTGGCATCGAGCGCAGCGATCTGGTGACGGCTGTGTCCAAAGACTTAATCAGGCAGACAAAAGAGCTGCTGCACGTCGAAAAAGAAATCGTTCCCGTGTACAATTTCGTCGACAAGCGCCGCTACTATCCAAAAGAAGTAGAGAAGCTGAAAAAGGTGTTCGCGCCGAATGGTGAAAAAATTCTCATGCACATCTCCAACTTCCGCCCGGTCAAGCGTGTCCCGGACGTCATTGAGATTTTCGCGCGGGTCAAGGAAGCAATGCCTGCCCGGTTGATCCTGATTGGCGAAGGGCCGGAAATGGGGGCGGTCCGCAAGCAGATTGCCGAGCAAAATTTGACGGACGATGTCTGTTTTCTCGGCAAGCAGGAAGACGTCGCGGAAGTGTTGTCCATGGCCGACCTGATGCTGTTGCCGTCGGAAAAAGAAAGCTTCGGGCTCGTTGCGTTAGAAGCGATGGCTTGCGGCGTGCCTGTTGTGGCGACGGTTGCCGGCGGGATACCCGAAGTCGTGGTCGACGGCGTCAATGGCTTTTTGCGCCCGATTGGGGATGTCGAAGGCATGTCGCAGGCAGCGATTCGCCTGTTGCAAGACGAAGCGTTGTACCGCGAGTTTTCCGCAAACAGCATCGAGCGCTCCTGCAAAACGTTTTGTCACGAGACGATTGCCTCCCAGTACGAGGCTCTCTATACAAAGTTGCTCGGGTAAGCTTTTTTGCCGCAAACGGTCACGCTCACTGGCGGGACAGATTGCTTTTCGCCAGTTGATGCAGTTTGGATACGAAAATAAAGAGCCCATACAAAAATCTCATGCGTATCGCCTCCTTATGTAATCAGGTGAACCATGCGAGAAAGGGGGGAAGTGGCATGACGCTCCATCTGGCTAACCGGATTCTGGAAACGTTGGAGAAGCACGGCTTTGAAGCGTATTATGTCGGCGGCTGCGTCCGCGATTGGCTGTTGTCTCGGCCGGTGCACGATATAGATATATGTACGAATGCCCATCCTAGCGACGTCATCCGCTTGTTTCCCGATCACGTCCCGACCGGACTCAAGCATGGAACGGTGTCCGTGAGAATCGAAGGGCAGTTTTTTGAAGTGACGACGTACCGGACGGAAGGCAAGTATGAAGACTACCGCCGTCCTGCTGATGTCCAGTTCGTTTCCGAGCTGAGACTGGACCTTGAACGCAGAGACTTTACGATGAATGCGATGGCGATGAACCGCGCAAAAGAGCTGCAGGACCCGTTTGGCGGGCGGGCGGATATCGCGCAAAAGCTGGTGCGGGCCGTAGGCGAGCCGCTGGAGCGTTTTCGCGAGGATGCGCTGCGGTTGTTGCGGGCGGTACGGTTCGCCTCCCAGCTTGGCTTTTCCATCGAGGCGCAGACGCTTGCCGCTATGCAACAGACGGCTCCGCTCCTGTCGCATATCGCGGTGGAGCGCGTCCGCGAAGAGCTGAACAAAATGCTCGCCAGCGATTCGCCGCAAATCGGCTGCGCGTTGATTAACGAAACAGGGCTGTTCGGGTACGCTCCTGGCTTGCAGCGGCTGTTTCGCGATGCGGCTTCCGAGTTTTGGCGGGCTGTCCATGTGGAGAGTCTGGCGCAAAAATGGTCGCTTTTGCTCTATGCGGCGCGTTTTACTGCGGCGGAGTCCAAAGCGTTTTGCCAGTCGCTGCGGATGTCCAAACGGGAGACGGAGACGATCGTCGGCTTTGTGGAGCTGTTGGAGCGCATCCAGCCAAAATGGGACGCGCCCGAGACTGTCGAGTGGGGACAGTTGCTGCTTGATGCCGGCTGGGACACGTGCGAACAGCTTGCCGGGATATTGCAAAGCTGCTGGTGGAAGCAGCCAGCGCAGACGCACAGCCTGATGCAGACATTGGTCGAACAGTATCGGGCCATGCCTGTGAAAACGATGAAGGAGCTGGCGGTGACAGGGCTTGACCTGCAAGTCGCGCTGCAAAAGAAAGCGGGCGAGTGGATTGTCCACGTGCTTCGGGCGCTGCTTGCGCAGACAGCTCTCCACGGCTTGCCGAACACGCCGGAGGCTCTAATCGAAGCTGCAAAGAAAGAGGTAGCGCAAGATGAACATTAAACAGGTCATTCTTCAAGCATTTCGCGACCAGCCAGGGCGCTTTATCTCTGGCGAAGAATTGAGCCAGACGTGCGGCTGCTCGCGAACGGCCGTCTGGAAGCATATAGAAGAGTTGCGGCGGGACGGCTACGAGGTCGAGGCGGTGCGCAAGTCGGGCTATCGTCTGCTGGCCGCGCCGGATCGGCTGTCAGCCGCGGAAATTATGGCAGGGCTTGCCACGACAAGGATCGGACAGCACGTCATCGCCCACGACGAGGTCGTCTCGACGCAGCCGCTCGCGCATGAGGCGGCGGCAAAAGGGGCGCAGGAAGGCACGCTTGTTTTGGCGGAACAGCAGACAGGCGGCAAAGGGCGGCTGGGACGTCCGTGGCACTCTCCGAAAGGGACAGGCATCTGGATGAGTCTGATCGTCCGTCCTGCGATTCCGTTGCCGAAAGCGCCGCAGATGACCTTGCTGACGGCGGTGACCGTCGCGAGGACGATTCGGGAAGAAACCGGACTAACGGTCAAAATCAAATGGCCGAACGACATTTTCATTGGCGATAAAAAAGTGTGCGGAATTTTGACCGAGCTGAATGCGGAAGCAGACCGGGTCAACTATTTGGTTATCGGCATCGGGCTGAACGCCAACAGTGTACAGGCTGACTTCCCGGAAGAGCTGCTTTCGATCGCCACGTCGTTGCGAATCGAGTCGGGCACCCCGGTCAAGCGCGTCGCGTTCATCCAGCGCTTTTGCCAAAACTTCGAGGAAGAGTACGACCATTACTTGCAGGAGGGCTTC
This sequence comes from Brevibacillus sp. FW301-21C12A, assembly GCF_058788915.1. Classification (NCBI taxonomy): domain Bacteria; kingdom Bacillati; phylum Bacillota; class Bacilli; order Caryophanales; family Paenibacillaceae; genus Brevibacillus; species Brevibacillus sp. FW301-21C12A. The sequence continues at coordinate 46,217 of NZ_JBYTBG010000004.1, read as the reverse complement.
CAGCGGGTGAAAGACGAATGGGAAGCCAACTCCTACTCGATCGGCCGCTGGGTGACGGTGCAGACGATCTCGCAAAAGCTGGAGGGCCAGGCAATCGGCCTCGATGAAGAAGGCGTGCTGATGGTCGAGGATCGCGCCGGACAAATTCATAAAGTGTATTCGGCCGACGTCAATTATCGTGCAAATGTGTAGATGATTTGCTATACTCCAAATGGGAGGCTGTATCTGTGGCAGAACGGTACTCCCGGAGTATTTTTGGCATGATTGGTGTATCAATAAGGCAATAGTGCAAGGACAAAAATCTGCTCAGAGCCTTTGTGGACCGAGACAGAAGGAATCCGTTTATGACAAGACAAGTATGTCTCTTTGGCATGGACAACCTTCTCCGCATTTGAGCGAGAAGGTTTTTTTGTTCCTCTCCATCCACGAAGCCTTGGCGCGAAAGAGGAGAAGACGCAAATGGCAAAACAAGTCACGACTTCCGACATCCGCAAAAAGAAAGAAGCGGGCATCCCGATTTCGATGGTGACAGCCTACGATTTTCCATCTGCGAAGCTGGTGGAAGAAGCAGGCGCGGACATGATCCTGGTTGGCGACTCGCTGGGGATGGTCGTTCTGGGCTACGACTCGACCGTGCCGGTGACGATGGACGACATGCTCCATCATACGAAGGCGGTCACGCGAGCGGCCAAGCGCGCTTTTGTCGTCACGGACATGCCGTTTCTCAGCTACCACGGAACGATTGAGGAAGCGGTGAAAAACGCGGGCAGACTAATGCAGGAGGGACTGGCGAAAGCGGTGAAGCTGGAGGGCGGAAGCGAGCTTGCGCCACTCATTACCCGTCTGGTGCAGGCAGGCATTCCCGTTGTCGGGCACATCGGCCTCACGCCGCAGTCCGTGCATCAGCTTGGCGGCTACAAGGTGCAGGGACGAGATTTGGAGGCGGCGAAAAAATTGCTGGACGACGCCTTGGCGATTCAACAGGCAGGGGCTTTTGCCATCGTGCTGGAATGCGTGCCGGAAGAAGTAGCGAAAATGATCGCCGAGAAACTGGAGATCGCGGTCATCGGCATCGGTGCCGGGGCAGGCTGCGACGGTCAGGTGCTGGTGTTCCACGACCTGGTTGGCTACGCTTCCCAATTGACCCCGAAATTCGTCAAGCGCTACGCGGACATCGGCACGTCCATCCGCGAAGCGGTCGCCGCGTATATTAAAGAAGTCGAGCTTCGGCGTTTCCCTGGACCCGATCACGTTTTCCACGCGTCCGAAGAAACGATCAAGGAGCTGTACGGGGAAGGAGTGACCCAGGCATGATTCAAACGATGCAGCAAATATCCACCATCGAGGAATTGCGCGTTCAAATAAAGGCAGCACGGCTGCAAGGAAAAACGATCGGCTTCGTGCCGACCATGGGCTTTTTGCATGAGGGGCACCTCAGCCTGGTCAAAGCGGCCCGGGAAAAATGCGACCTGGTGGTCATGAGTATTTTTGTCAATCCGCTGCAATTTGGCCCAAACGAAGATTTTGAGCGCTATCCGCGCGATATCGAGCGCGACAGCCAAATGGCGGCGGGGGCGGGAGTCGATCTCTTGTTCACCCCGTCCGTGGAAGAAATGTACCCAAGGCCGATTTTGACGACGGTATCGGTCGCAAATGTCACGACACCACTGTGCGGCGCTTCCCGTCCGGGCCATTTTGACGGGGTATCGACGGTCGTGCTGAAGCTGTTTTCCATCGTCCAGCCTGACTACGCCTTTTTCGGGCAAAAAGACGCCCAGCAGGTGGCTGTCGTCACGCAAATGGTCAACGATTTGTCCGTTCCAGTCGAAGTAATCCCGTGCCCAATCGTCCGGGAAGCGGACGGGCTGGCGATGAGCTCGCGCAACGTCTACTTGTCGGCGGAAGAGCGCGAACAGGCTCTCGTCCTCTCGCAAAGCTTGCGGCAGGCGGCGGCATGGCTGGAAGAAGGGCTGCCGCTGGAACAGATCAAAGCGCGCATCAGACAGATGATCGCAGACAAACCGCTCGCCGAGATCGACTACGTAGAGATTTTGCGCTATCCCGATTTGCAGCCTGTAGAAACCGAACTGCCGGGACAAGCGATTATCGTGGCGCTGGCCGTTCGCTTTGGCAAGACGCGCCTGATTGACAATCTGATTGCCGCGATCCGTTGACCGATAGGGACAGGCGATTAGCGGATACTTATTTTCGAGAACGCCAAAGGAGGAAATGCCTGTGTTTCGCACTATGATGAAGGCGAAAATTCATCGCGCTACCGTGACGGAAGCCAACCTCAACTACGTGGGCAGCATTACGATCGACAAAAATATTTTGGATGCACTGGATATTTTGCCGAACGAAAAAGTGCAAATCGTCAACAACAACAACGGTGCCCGCCTGGAAACGTACGTCATTGAAGGGGCGCCAGGCAGTGGCGTGATTTGCCTGAACGGCGCAGCCGCCCGTCTCGTGCAGGAAGGCGACATCGTCATCATTATCGCCTACGCCATGATGACAGACGAGCAGGCGCGCACGTACAAGCCGCGCGTGGCGATTATGGACGAGCACAACCGGATCAAGGAAATGCTCGGCGAGGAAGTGCACGGGACCATCGTCTAGGCGAGGGCCGCTTGTACGCATAGAGCCACCTGCCTTGTGAGACAATGAAACTACTCATGCCTCACAAGGGGGTGGCTTTTCTCGTGAAAATCGAAGACTGGTTTCAGACGCTGCGTACCAAAGCGCAGAGCATCGAAGAGCGGTGGAAGGAAGCCTCGGAACAGGAGCGGCTTCAGCTCGCCGACCAACTGTTTTACTTGCGCCAGGTCAGCGATACGGTCGTAGATCTGTGGCTGCAGTTTGAGGAAAAGCTGTCCAACGCCATCCGCCATATCAAGCAAATGGAAGGGCAGCTTCCGGCCGCAACGCAAGAGGAACAGGCCGAAACGGCCATGGCAAAAGAAGGGGAAGCACTCGTTCAGAAAGAGGCGGGCAAAACGGCTGCAAAAGAAGCGGGCAGTGAGGTCAAACACGGCAAGCTTCCGCAAGAAATGCACGCGTATGAGCCTGTCTTTCGCCGGGGAGAAGGCTTTTACCATTTGCGCATGTTTCAGGACGCCAAAAAATGCTTCGCCCAGCTCGTGCAGGAGTCGCCGGACTGGGAGAGCGGGCGGCTGTACTACGCTTACAGCCTGCTGTTTTGCGACGAGATGGAAACGGCTTTTCGCGAGTTTCGCCTGCTCGCCAAGTCGGCAAGCTCTCCGACCGTCGTCGCCATCAGCTACAATGCGATCGGCTGCCTACTCGCCGAGGAAAAGCAGTGGCTGGAGGCGGCGCAAGCCTTCAAAACCTCGCTGGAGGCAAAGCCCGACCAGGAAGAAGCCAGGTACAATCTCGCGCTCTGCTACTTGATGGACGGAGATGCCCAGGAAGCGCTCGATGAAATCGAAGGCTATTTGCAAAAGCACGAGCACGATTGGGAAGCGCAGTTGCTCTGGCTGCGCGCCGCCCATTTGCTGTTTCAGATGGACGAGACGGCTGAGCTTGCCCCGCCTGCCAGCCTGACGTTGCCGAATCGCGAGCTGGACAGCGAGACGCTGCAGGAAATGGCGCATTTGTACGAAGCGGTGGGCAATTATCACCGGGCGCAGATTTGCTATCATTTTTTGACCGAGCGCCTGCCAAAAGAAGGCTGGGTGTGGCACGGACTGGCATGGAACACCTGGCTGATCGCAGGCAGCGAACGGGGGCTGACCTTGATGAAAAAAGCGATCAGCCTGGCGCCGGGGCAGGACGACTTCGTCTTCAGCTACGGCTGGATGCAGTTGTTTGACGGGAACATCCCCGGCGCCATCCTAGCGTTTCGCCACATGCTGGAAAAAGACAGCGAAAATCGCCTCGGCCAGTCGGGGATGATCTCCGCTTTTGAAAAAGTGGGAGAGACGCGGGAAGCAAAGCGGCTGGCCAAGCAGTTTCTGGACGATTCAGACCCGTATATCCGTTCCCTTGGCTATTTTCATTTAGGCAGACTGGCGATGATCGAGGAAAACTGGCGGCTGGCCGAGCAGTATTTCCAACGGACGCTTCCGCATGCCGACCAGTTCCGCGAAATCCCTATTTACTTGCAATTGTGCGCGAGCAAGCTCGGCGGGCAAGCGGCAGAAAGCGAGCTTGTGCAGCCGTAATTGCAGCCTGGAAGCAGGAATCATTCGCATCGTTGCCGAATGTGAATGAGTGCGGATGACAGGTTCCCGCTCAGGTTACGAGGTGACAACGCTTGAATCGATTACTTGTAGTAGATTTTGAAACGACGGGGAGCCATCCGCGGCAGGGAGACAGCATCATTCAGATCGGCGCTGTGGCCATCGACGACGGCCAGATCACAGAATGCTTCTCGACTCTGATTCATCCCGGACAGGACATCCCCCCTTTTATTACCCAGCTAACGGGAATTACTAACGAGATGGTGGCCGATGCCCCGACGTTGGAAGAGGTATTTCCTCAATTCTTGCGACTATTGGATGGACGGGTCTTTGTGGCCCATAATGCAAGCTTTGATCTCCAATTTTTACAAGAAGCCCTGCTGAGTCAGGGCTATTATGCGTTTGACGGATACGTGCTCGACACGGTGGAACTGTCCCGCCTGCTGTTGCCGATGCAAAACAGCTACAGGCTCGGGGAGCTGGCGTCAGAGCTGGCCATCGAGCACGACAATCCTCACCAGGCCGACAGTGACGCGCTGGCAACGGCCCAACTTTTTTTGCACTTGCTCGATATTTTGCAGCAATTGCCGCTCGTGACCATTCAACGGCTGCAAATGCTTGTTTCGTCGTTTCGCTCGGACATCCACGTCCTTTTGCGGCAAATGGAGATGGAAAAGCTCACGGAGCTGCCCGAGCTGGGGGCTGAGTCGGCAGAGGAAAACACGCAGTTGTGGGACATTTATCGCCAGCTCGCCATAAAAAAGCGCAAGGAAAAGCTGAAAGCGAGCTTCCAGCGGCCCGAGGGCGATCTGGTCCGGGCAAAAGCATTCGGCGAGCAACTGGAAAAGCTGATGGACGAGCAGGGACAGATACAGGTGAGCATGAGCGGCTTTCAGCGGCGGGAAGCGCAGGAAGCGATGATGCACGCCGTTTTTGACGCGATGCAAGACGGTGTGCACCTGTTGGTGGAGGCAGGGACAGGTACGGGCAAGTCGTTGGCCTACTTGTTGCCAGGCATCATCTGGGCGCACCAGAATCGGGAGCAGTTGGTGGTCAGCACGAACACGATCCAGTTGCAGGAACAGTTGTTCCATAAAGAGATTGCGACCTTGCAGCAATCGCTGCCGTTTGCGTTTACGGCTTCCACGCTGAAGGGCAGGGGCAACTATTTGTGTCTGCGCAAGTTCGAGCAGGCGCTGGAGGAGCCGGTGGAAGGCAGCAGCCAGGAAATGCGGCTGGCAAAAGGGCAACTGCTCACCTGGCTGACGCAGACCGAGACGGGCGACGTGGAGGAGCTGAGCATGCCGCCGAGCGGACAGCTTTTGTGGCAGCAAGTCAAAAGCGACACCAGCTCGTGCCTGAACCGCGCCTGTCCGTGGTTTAGCCGCTGCTACTACTTCCAGGCGAAAGAACGGGCAAAGGAAGCGGATGTCCTCATCGTCAACCACGCCCTGCTCATCAGCGACCTGCAAGCAGAGAACCGGATTTTGCCGCCCTATGAAGTTGCGATTATCGACGAGGCGCATCATTTGGAAGATGCGGCGACCCAGCATTTGGGCAAGCAGTTGACGACGACCCAACTGCTGTTTTTGCTCGATCGGGCTTCCGTGGAGGACGGCGGCGCGATCGCACGCTTCGCAGCGGAGCTGGAAAGCTGGCAGCCTGCAGTCGCACAGGAGCTGTCCGCGCACCTCTCCGAATGCAAGAAGCTGTCTGCTTCCTTGCGGGAGAAGGCCCAGCAGTGGACCCAGTTTTTGTTCGCATGGGCCTCGCAGCGCGCGGAAGAGACGACGGATGCCGGCCGAGAGACAGTGCGCTACCGCGTAGCTTCCTTCACCGGAAAGCATGAGAAAATCCGCAAGGTGACGAAAAAGCTGCTCGATGGCATGACGGCATTTGCTCTCCATCTGGAGCAAATGGTACAAAGCATTCCCCAGGAAGAGAAGCCGCCGTTTTCTATCCGCAGCCTGCAGACCGATCTGCTCGGGCTGGTGAAGGAATGGCAGCAGATGATGGAGCTTCTGCATTTCTTTTTACTCGTGCAAGACGAAGAATACGTCTACTGGATGGAAGTCGAGTCGCGCGCGGCGCGCAAGCAGGTGCATCTGTCTGCGGCCTTGCTGAACGTGGCCGATTCGCTCCAGGAACCGCTGTTTTCGCAAAAGCGCAGCCTGATTATGACTTCGGCCACCTTGACTGTCAAAAACAGCTTTTCTTACGTCATGAGCCGCTTCGGTCTGGACAAATTGCCGGCCGAACGGGTGCGCACGCTGTCGCTGCCTTCTCCGTTCCATTACGAAGAACAGGGGCTGCTCTTGATCCCGTCCGATTTTCCGGCGCCCGGCAAAGAAAACGATCAGGCGTATCTCGATGCGATTGTCCAGGGCTGTGTCGATATCGTCGTGGCGTCGAAGGGCAGAACGTTGATCCTGTTCACGTCGCACTCGATGCTGCAGCTGGTGTACCAGGCCATGAAGGAGCGGCTGGCCGAGGAGGCAGAGCCGTACACGCTGTTCGGACACGGCATCGACAGCAACAACCGCAGCAAGCTGGTGCGCCTGTTTCGGACGATGGAGAGAAGCGTGCTCCTTGGGACGAGCAGCTTTTGGGAAGGCGTGGACATCCAGGGCGAGTGGCTGAGCAGTCTGGTCATCGTACGGCTGCCGTTTACGCCGCCGAATCACCCTGTCTACCAGGGACGCGCCGAATCGCTCAAGGCCGAGGGGAAAAACGCGTTTATGTCGCTGTCGCTGCCGCAGGCTGTCATTTTGTTCAAGCAAGGGGTCGGAAGGTTGATCCGTCACCATTTGGACCGCGGCGTCGTGGTCGTGTTCGATACGCGTGTCGTCGAATCGCGCTACGGCCGTTCGTTTTTGCAATCGCTCCCGCCGTTCCAGGTCGAAACCGGCTCCTGGGCGACGCTGCGTGAGCGGATTGCGCCGTTCCTTAGTATGCAATCCTTGTCAGATTCATAAAATGAAGCAATAGTCTAGCAGGGATTTAGGTGATAAAATAAATGTTATGGAAAAAAAAGCGGGCCTGGCTGCTGCTCGTCACGTGTGTGGCTTTGCTGTGCTCGTGCTCGATCGACAACCATTTGCAGGAAGCCGTGAAGGTAGACGACCCGTTTGCTACCGAGCGCGTGGAGGAGTTTACGGGTCTTGTCATTACGTATTGGGCGCTTCCTCATGGCGAAAGCACGCTGGTGCGGATGCCGGGCGGAAAAACGATGCTGATTGATACAGGCAGCGCGGAGGATTGGAGCACGTTGTCCGCGCATCTGTCTGCCGCGAAGGTGACGCGCCTCGACTATCTCGTTTTGACGAACGATCAGCCCGAGTATGCAGGAGGATACCCTTTTTTAAGCCAGCAAATCATCATCGACTCGGTCATTTTGCCCAAGCTGATTTCGCCCTCGATCCGCCAGTTCGTCCCGCTCCACAAGGTTCCAAAGCAGAAAGAGCTGGAGGAAAATCAGGAGCTCATTCTCGATACCGACGTCACGCTGGAGGCTTTGTTGCCGAGCGAACCGCTGTTTTTGTCTCCGCAAAACAATTCGCTCGTCTTTTTGCTCAAGCACGGCCAATTGCGGTTTTTGTTTGCGAGCGGGATCAACGAAAAAGCCGAGGAACGCCTGATTGAGCGCCATCCGGACCAGCTCAAGGCGGAAGTGCTCAAGGTCGGCGACCAGGGGAGCAATCAAGGCACCTCTCAGCCGTTTCTGACGCGGGTCGACCCCCAGATTGCGGTCATCCAGACAGGCAAGGAGCGCAGCGAGGTCGGCCAGTCCGAGGTGCTGGAGCGGTTGGGCGAATCGTGGGCGGAGACGTATGTAACAGGCAGGGACGGCTCGATCGTCATTTTGTCCAATGGGAAAGATTACAGGGTATTCAAGCAAAAGAAATAGGGGGAAGACCGAACGTGGCTAAACACGAAAAGATTTCGGAAGCGGTCGTCCGCCGTTTGCCGATTTATCTGCGTTACCTCAGCTATTTGCAGCAAAACGAGGTGACCACTGTTTCCTCCCAGCAAATGGGCAAAAATTTGGATGTGAATCCAGCCCAAATCCGAAAAGACCTGGCTACCTTCGGCGATTTCGGGAAAAAAGGGATTGGCTACGACGTCAATTACCTGGTGGAAAAAATACGGCAGATTTTGAAGCTGACAGAGGAAGTTCGCGTCGCTCTGGTAGGAGCAGGCCATTTGGGGCATGCGATCAGCAACTACAACGCTTATTTAAAAGATAACATGCGGATTGCGGCCATTTTTGACAACGATCCCGGCAAGCTGGGAAAAGTAGTGGCGGGTATCCCGATCCAGCCCTTGCACGAGCTGGCGGACACGATCGCAGCAAAAGAGATCAAGTTGGCGATCATTACCGTCCCTGCGCCGGCAGCGCAATCCGTATGTGATCTGTTGATTCAAGCGGGTATCAAGGGAATCTTGAATTTTGCTCCTACGACAATTCGCGCGAAAAAAGATGTGCGCATTCACTATGCGGATGTGACATCCAATTTGCAGAGCCTGGCCTATTACTTAACGTAAGAATGGAGTGTAACCATGAAAAAAACTATCCTCATCCACGCAACAGTGATTACGGTAAACGAGCAAAATGAAGTGATCCACGACGGAGCGGTCGCTTTCGAGGGCGACAAGATCACGTATGTAGGACCGACGCCTGAGGATCTTTCCGACGCCGGCTACGATGAAGTCATCGACCAAAAAGGCGACTTCATCCTGCCAGGTCTGATTAATACGCACGGACACGCGGGCATGTCGCTTCTGCGCGGCTATGCCGACGATTTGCCGCTGCAGCAGTGGCTGGAAGAAAAAATGTGGCCGCTGGAAGCGCAATTTACCGCCGATTCCGTCAAATGGGGCACGCAACTGTCGCTGATCGAAATGATCCGCACAGGGACCACTACGTTCGTGGATATGTACGATCACATGGATGAGGTAGCCAAGGCTGTCGAGGCGTCCGGCATGCGCGCTCGCCTGTGCCGCGGCATGATCGGCCTGTGCTCCGAGGAAGAGCGACAAACCAAGTTGCGCGACGCGACTGCGTTTGCCAAAGAATGGCACAACCAGGCAGACGGCCGCATCACCGTCATGATGGCGCCGCATGCGCCGTACACGTGCTCGCCTGCGTTCATTACGCAAATTATCGAAAAAGCGGACGAGCTGTCCTTGCCGCTACACATTCATATGTCCGAAACTGCCTGGGAAGTCGGGCAAAACGAGAAAGACTACGGCCTGCGTCCAGTCGCTCACCTGGAGAAGCTTGGCATGTTCAACCGTCCTACGCTGGTTGCGCACGCCGTACATTTGACGGATGAAGAGATTGACATTTTGGCAAACTATCAAGTGAAAGTTTCCCATAACGTCGTGAGCAACCTGAAACTGGCGAGCGGGGTTGCGCCTGTGCCAAAAATGCTGGCAAAAGGCGTGAGCGTCTCGCTTGGCACAGACAGCTCGGCGAGCAACAACAACCTCAACCTGTTTGAAGAACTGAAGCTCGCGGCGATTTTGCACAAAGGTGTAAACAACGATCCGGTTGCGGTGCCAGCCGAGGAAGCGCTGCGCATGGCGACACGCTACGGCGCAGACGGCGTATTCCAGGCGGACACGCTCGGCAGCATCGAGGTAGGCAAGCAGGCTGACCTGATCGTTCTCGACAGCCATCAAGCCCATTTCCACCCGGCGCATGAGCCGATTTCCCATGTCGTCTATGCCGCAAATGGCCGCGACGTCAAAGATACGATTGTTGCGGGCAAATTTTTGATGCGCAACCACAAGCTGCTCACGATTGACGAGGAGCGGGCGATTTACGAAGCGAACCGCGTGTTCCAGCAGTTGAAACGGTAAAAGGCTCCTGTCTGGTGTGGGACAGGAGTAAGGGAGTGTAGGTGTAGGTAGGGGAATATGGGTACTACATGCCGTGCTCATTTTCGCCACAGCTCTGTCAGGGGATGATGGCGAAAATGCAGTGTGGGTGTGTGCGACAGTTGACGCAATGGAGAAGACAATCCAGCCCAGGAGACGCGGTATTCCTGTAGCAAAAACCCAAGTATGTCAGGAGATGCGTTTTGTTGCGGTGACTTCACGCGCTCACCTCCTTGCGGGTGTATAAGTAGTATGACCGCCCGGCCCCGAGCTATGATTAGCAACTTTTCCGTGTCGTTCTAAAACCTTCCCGTATAGCATAGGCTAGAGACAAAAATGGGACAGGGGGGACGGAGATGTACATCCGGCCCAAAAAGCTGTGGTGGCTTTTCCCGATCTTTCTCGGTCTGTTTGGTCTGGGGATGGCGCTCGGTTCTGCAGGTGAATGGATTCATTCGGCTGCCGGGACAGGGGGCGATCAGGTGTCGGCAGCCAAACAGGAGCCGTATTCGGTGCCGCAGTTGCTTGCGCAATTGACACAGGACGAAGAGCGGGCGTTTCTCGTTTACATGCACGACCAGGCATTGAACGGGCGCTATGTACGCGAGACGTTCAGTCTCGACGGGGAAATCGGGGGGCACAAGCTGGCCATCAGCCGTAACCACGAGCAGCCGGTCTCCGTAAGAATAGACGGACAGGTGCAGGATCACGCTGCCTTGCCCTACGCTTTGTTTACGCCGTATGAACATGCGACGCTGTTGAAAAGTGTGCTGCCATCCGTCTCGCCCCAGCCGATTGCGGATACGTCGGGCAGCGACTGGAGCGGCTATCGCCTGGCGGTGCCGCCGGAAAAGGTGACGTCGCTGCTTTCGATGTGGCTCGGGCCGTCTTTTCCGATCGCTGACATCACGCCTGAGCTGGCGCGCGGGATCAGCATCGAGTACCAGCTATGGTATGAGCCGGATACAGGCACGCTTCGCCAGTTGGAGCTGGAAATGCAAATCAGGACGGCGGCTGGCGTCAAACAGGACCAGCTTCGCTTCCGTTTGTAATGTCAACCGCATAAAGGAGTTAACGGGAACGTGCTAGTGAGAATCATTGTGGGAGCGATCATCGCGCTTTTGGTGACAGGAGCGGGATTCGCCTATCATCTGACTGCTTCCGTAGCAGGAGAGCGCAACCAGTTCGAGGCGACTGTCCGCGAGTGGGTACAGGCGCGGACGACGATCGACGAAATCGAGTCGATCGACGAATACCGCGGGACGGAGAGTTACGCGGTCGTCATCGGCAAAAACAACGCCGGTACGCCTGTCGTCGCCTGGATGACTGCGGAAAAAGTAGCGTTTGATCGAATGGATCTCGCTGTGCCGCGCAAAAATGTCGAGGAAGCAGTAAGCAAGGCGTTTCCGCAATCAGAGATAACGCATATCGTCCCCGGACTTGAAAAGGACAAGAAATTTTGGGAAGTCACGGTAAAAGACGCAAACGGCCGCTACCACTACTTGCACTACGATTTGTTCAGTGGGGCTTTGCTCGCTTCTTACGTATTGTCGCCTACATGATCGCTTCATAAAAAGAACGGAGGACAGGTCTTTTCCGCTGAGGAAAAGGCCTGTTTGGCATGCGATCCAACATCTGTATAAAAAATTGATATACCCATGTGATATACTGGTTTTGTTGACAAGAGAGAACAACGAGAACGCGATATGGGGGGAGTAGCAGTGCAGTTGAAAAAAAGTGCGATCGGATTGTCCTTGCTGGCGACACTTGCTCTCCTGTTCGGAGGCTGGTTCTTGTATCAGAAGATAGAGATTGAGGAGCCTATCCGCGCAGAAATCGGTCAGATGCAATCCGCCACCTTGGGCCATTTCCATGTGAGCAAAGACAAAATTCAAATAGATTTGAAAGTAACCAATCCAGAGACGTTTCCGGCGGAGTACCGCAACCTCGTTGCCAAAACGGAAAAGATTGCAGGCAACAAGCAGGTCGCGATCGTAGTCGCGAACCAGTCCGAAGCGATGACAGACATTTGGAAAAGCGGCCAGTTTGTGTTCACGGAAGCGATGGACTTGCACCAATACAGCCGCATCCCTTCTCTGATCGAGGAGTGGAAACAGGCGAACAAGCTGGATGAAGCGTCTGCTTTGATGGATGATGCAAACATTTACGTTTACTTGAAAAAAGGAACGGAAGATTTCTACACGATCATTCCCCGTTCCGAGGCAAAAGAGGTGACGGCACGTGGGTAAAGAGCTGCTGATCGGCGTCGTTCCTGCGGTGTTGGTTTTTCTCGTGTTTCTAGGAGTGAACATTACGCCCTTTGTGCTGTTCGCCGCTGTGCTGGGCGCGATTTACTTCCTCGTCGTTCGCCAGCAAAGCGGACAGGGAGGCAATGTCGCGCTCGGCGGCAAACGAAAGCAGAACAAGCACGAAATTCCGAAGTCGGACGTGCAGTTTGCCGACATCGGCGGACAGGAGCGGGCCAAAAAAGAGCTGAAGGAATCGCTTGACTTTCTCGTGTACAAAGACAAGATCGAGCAGTACGGCATTCGCCCGATCAAAGGCGTGCTGTTGACCGGGCCTCCCGGTACAGGGAAAACATTGATGGCAAAAGCGGCAGCGAACTACACCAACTCGGCGTTCGTGGCGGCTTCCGGCTCCCAGTTCGTGGAGATGTACGTAGGGGTCGGGGCGCAGCGCGTGCGCGAGCTGTTTAAAGAAGCGAAGACGATGGCGGAGAAAAATGGACAGGACAGCGCGATTATTTTTATCGACGAGATTGATGTCGTCGGGGGAAAACGGGATGGTCAGCAGCAGCGGGAGTACGACCAGACCTTGAACCAGCTTTTGACCGAGATGGACGGGGTGGCGACGAGTGACAAGCCGCGCATTCTGGTCATGGCTGCGACGAACCGCAAAGACATGCTCGATGCAGCGCTGCTTCGACCAGGCCGTTTTGACCGTCACATTACCGTAGATTTGCCTGACAAGCCTGCACGCGAGCAGATTTTGACCATTCATACGGCGAACAAGCCGCTTGGACCAGATGTCGTTTTAGAAAAAGTGGCGCAAGAGACGTTCGGCTTCTCCGGTGCGCAACTGGAAAGCGTCGCGAACGAGGCAGCGATTTACGCTATGCGCGACAAAAGCGACAAGATCATGGCGAAGCATTTTGCCTACGCCGTAGACAAGGTCATGCTCGGCGAAAAAGTCGACCGCCAGGCTTCCGAGGAAGAGAAAAAGCGGGTAGCGCTGCACGAGCTGGGCCACGCGATCGTGAGCGAAGTGGTGCGCCCAGGCTCAGTCTCGCAAGTCACGCTGAGCCCGCGCGGCAAGGCGCTCGGCTACGTCCGGCAAAATCCGATGGAAGACCGCTATCTGTACACCAGAGAAGCGTTGGAAAAACAGATCATGGTCAGTCTGGCCGGAGCGGTTGCAGAAGAAATCTACTACGGCGGACGCAGTACCGGCTCCAAAAACGACTTCGAACAAGCGCTGGGCATGGCGCAGGAAATCGTTTCGAGCGGGATGTCCGACCTCGGGATCGTGCATTTGCAGTACGTCGACAAAAACCGGATTCACGACGAAGTGGATCGGCTGCTCTCCCGTCTGCTGGAGGATACGCGCAGCCTGCTCAGACAGTATGACGCTGTTTTCCAGACAGGTCTGGGCACGCTGATGGAAACGGAAGTCCTGCAAGGCGATGAGTTTAGAGCCCTTTTGTCCCAGACGAGACAGGAAGCGGCTGTGTCGTAATCAGAGCGTGATGCGTTACCAAAAACCTGCCAGCCAACGATTGCCGTTGGTTTGGCAGGTTTTTTGGCATGCGTGGCGAGCGCGCGTGGGGAAACAAATTTCGCGGAGCGGTGCCAAAAGCCTATGGGGTGAATATGTTACACAATGATACGGGAATGACATCAGGAGGCAAGGAGACTCTATGGCGAATGTGAACCGAAAAAAAACGAGCAAAGGTCTGGGAAAAACATTTCGGCAGACGCTGCATGAAATTCCGCTGATGCAAACTTCTTCTACGGTGGAGCGCGACTGGGTGGCTGATCTGGAACTGGAGCTGGAGCTTTCGGAGAGCGAACCTGTCAACAGCGCGAAGCCAAGCGCCCACGCAGCCAAAAGTCCACTGCAACAGCCGCTGCAGAAAATGCCCAAGCAGGGGGCGTCCTCGAATCAGACGACCTTTTCGAAAATTATCAAGGAGCGCAACGACGACAGGGTACAATCGTTTGTCTACACCGACGACTTGACGGATCAGTCTGTCACCACGGAGAAAATCGCCAATCGAGCTGTCGATTCCTCCAAAACAAACCGGGGACGATTGATACCGCGCTGCTGAAAGATTACGCCGTGGACAGTACCAAGCTTGCGGACAAGAGCGTGACCTCGAACAAAATTGCGCCCGGCGCCGTTTTGGGCGAACATCTGGGGCGCCATGTCATCACGAGCGACAATGTGCAGGACCATTCGATTAGCGGTCAAAAGCTGGTCAACAACAGCATTACTTCCGAGAAGCTCGCTGACAAGACGATTGACTCGATGAAGTTTGCCGAAGCAGCGATCCAGACCAAGCATATCCAGGAGCAGGCGATTACGACAGAGCTGCTCCAGGACCAGTCTGTCACCTCGGATAAAATCAAGATGGGCAGCATTCAGACACGGAACCTCGCCAATTACGTGATTAACTCCGTCAAGCTGGAGGACGGCGCAGTCACGACGGACAAAATTCGCGACGGGGCGGTGACCTCGACCAAGTTGGAGGAAGATGCAGTCGAGTCCCAGCATATTCGCGAAAGGGCTATTTTGCGTCATCATCTGGCGGAGAACAGCGTGGATGGCGACAATATCGCGCTCGGCTGCGTAACGGACCAGCATATCGCCTTTCACGCCATCTACAGCCAGCATCTGCAGTCGGAGGCGGTCACCAGCGACAAAATCAGCCCGTATGCCGTCCTGACCGAGCATCTCGACCATGCGAGCGTCACGTCGGAAAAAGTCGCCAAAGAATCGATTGGCAGCGTACACATTCAGGCTGGCAGCATCCAGACGAGCCACTTGCAGGATGGGCAGGTGACCGCGCGAAAAATCGGGGAGCAGCAGGTCACGACAGGAAAAATCGCTGACAGGGCCGTCACGGTCGATAAATTGGCGAACAGAAGCGTGGGCGACCAGCAGTTGATCGAAGAGAGCGTCAACACGAGGCATTTGGCAGACGGGGCCATCTGCGCGGAAAAAATAGCGCGGCGCTCGATTGAAGAACAGCATTTGACCGATCGCGTCATCGGCAGCAACCATCTGCGGGATTACGCGATTCAACCCCAGCATTTGCACGAGCACGTCGTCACTACCTCGAAGCTTGCGCCGGAGTCCGTCTCGACAGACAAGGTGACCGATCTGAGCATCACCGCCAACAAGCTCGCCGATGCTGCTGTGACTGCCCCCAAACTGGCGAAAGACGCGATCAAGGCGAGGCATCTGGGCAAGGGAGCCGTCACGGGCGAGAAGATCGCGGAAAAAGCGGTGTCGTCCCAGCATCTCGCCAATCAATCCGTGCAGAACGAGCACATCCAGCCGAAAGCGATCTCGAAGGAAAAATTGCAGGAGGGCAGCGTCACCCGCGACAAGCTGGCCGATCACGCTGTCGACGGAAGCAAGCTGGATTTGCATGCGATCACAGGCAAGCATGTAGAAAAGGGCAGCCTGAACGGCGAGCATCTCGCGAAAGGAACGCTGTCTGGCGAACATCTCGCTGCGCAATCCATCGAGGGGCAGCATCTGCAAAAGCACGCTGTCAGCGAGGAAAAGCTGGCCGATCATGCGGTCACGAAAGCGAAAATTGCGCCGCGGGCGATTGCCGAAGAGCACCTTGCCGACAAGTCGATCACGCAGGAAAAGCTCGCTTTTCAAGCCGTAGAGACTCTAGGCCGCATCGGGACGACGTTGCAGCAATTCGGCTTTGTCCCGTTCCGCATCCCGGCGCAGCGCCAGACGGCAGATGTCACCGTGCGCGTGCCGCTACCGTATGCCGATACGCACTATTGCCTGGTGGCGATGACGAATCAGGCAGGAGTGTCGGTTTCGCTGAAGTACACAAAGCGCACGTCGGCCGTACTGACGGTTTTTCGCCATGAGACAGAGCAGGAAGACAGCGGAGTGCTGCAATGGATTGCAGTCGGGGAAAAGGGAGAGCCTGTGCACGATGAGGTTTCTGCCCTGCATCTGCACCGACACGAGGAAAACGTCCTGGAGGATGAGTGGGACGAGAGCGACGACGAAGCCGATGAAGATCACAGCGAAGAAGAAGGGGGCGAACTCGACGGCGAAGCGGCTGGCGACACAGAGGATACAGACGACGTGAACGGCTAGCTTGCAAAACCGGAGGGCAGGGGAGGTCATTGGCGAGCAAGCCAGACGATCTCCCTTGCGTTTGTTTACATAATAAAATTATGGTAATCACCGGACGGGGAGACTTTCATTGAATTTGCCGTTCCCCAATAGTATAATTGTTGGGTACACTTAGTCTGTAGTGTGGCATGGTAAATGGAGGGAATTATTCGATGTTGACGACGATTGCCCGGGTAGGGCAGCATGTTGGACAAGAAGTGCGCATTGGATGTTGGCTGTACAACAAGCGCAGCAGCGGCAAGATTCAGTTTCTGCAGCTTCGCGACGGCTCCGGCTTCATCCAGGGCGTAGTAGTAAAAGCAGAAGTAGCGGAAGACGTATGGGAAAAAGCATCCCAACTGACCCAGGAAAGCTCTTTATACATAACCGGTGTTGTTCGCGCAGATGACCGTGCTCCAAGCGGCTTCGAGCTGACGGTAACAGGCGTGGAGATCATTCAGATTGCCCAGGAATACCCGATTTCGCTCAAGGAGCACGGGGTAGACTTCCTGATGGATCACCGCCATCTGTGGCTGCGCACTCCTCGTCAACGTGCGGTCATGGCGGTTCGCTCTGAAGTGATTCGCGCTGTTTACGAGTTTTTCCATGAAAATGGATTTGTCAAAGTAGACCCGCCAATCCTGACACCGACTTCGGCAGAAGGAACAACGAACCTGTTCCACACCAAATATTTTGATGAAGATGCGTATTTGTCCCAGTCCGGCCAACTGTACATGGAAGCGGCGGCAATGGCACTGGGCCGCGTGTACTCGTTTGGACCGACCTTCCGTGCGGAAAAATCGAAAACCCGTCGTCACCTGATCGAATTTTGGATGATCGAGCCGGAGATGGCGTTCGTCGACCACGAGGAAAACTTGCGCATTCAGGAAGCTTTTGTGTCCCACGTGGTGCAATCCGTCCTGAAAAACTGCCAGCAGGAGCTGAAAACGCTGGAGCGCGATACAACCAAACTGCAAAACGTGACGGGCTCCTTCCCGCGCATCACGTACGATGATGCGATCAAGCTGTTGCAGGAAAAAGGCAGCGAGATCAAGTGGGGCGACGACTTCGGTGCGCCGGACGAGACGCTGATCGCTGACCACTTCGACAAGCCGGTGTTCATCACGCACTATCCGACCGAGATCAAGGCTTTCTACATGAAGCCTCATCCAGAGCGTCCGGAAGTGGTGCTGTGCGCGGACATGATCGCCCCGGAAGGCTACGGCGAGATCATCGGCGGCAGCCAGCGCATCGACGATCCGGAGCTGTTGGCGAAGCGCTTCGCCGAGCATGAGCTGTCCGAGGAAGCTTATCGCTGGTACATGGACCTGCGCAAATACGGTACCGTTCCTCACTCCGGCTTCGGTCTGGGCCTTGAGCGGACGATTGCCTGGATTTGCGGACTGGATCACGTGCGCGAAACGATTCCGTTCCCGCGCATGCTGTACCGTCTCTACCCGTAAGGTTTTTCGTTTTTTCCATACACCCTGTTGCGAGAGGGCAGCAGGGTGTTCCTATTGTATGGCAGCGCGTTTTACGCCCTTCCTTTGTTAATCCAACCCAGAGGTGAACATGCGTTATGGATTCCCATATATTGCAACTGTTGCAAGAAGGTGCAACATCCGTCTCCAACCTTCTTCTGAAGATGTACAAACGAATGTCCCTGGCAGACGACGAAATGATGCTGCTCATTCATCTGCTTTCTTTTCAGCAGGAGGGGAACCGTTTTCCGACCTTGACTGAGCTGGAAGAACGCATGTCCATGTCCAGCATGAGATTGATCCAATCGCTGCAAAAGCTGCTGAAGGAAGACTGGATCAGCATCGACGAGTTTATCGACCCGCATACGGGGCTGCGCCACGAGCAGTACAATTTGACCCCGTTGTACAAAAAGCTGTACCAGACCTGGCGCGAGCAGCAGGCCGATCCGCGGATGCTGGCGCCGTTCAACGAAGCCGCGGCCACGGTAGATTCCGAGCCGGTGGCGATTTACTCCCGGTTTGAGCAGGCTTTTGGTCGGCCCTTGTCTCCTTTTGAATTGGAGAGCATCCACATGTGGACAGAGCAGGACGGTTATCAGGAAGAGCTGATTTTAACAGCATTGCGTGAAGCCGCAACCGTAGGCAAGCTTCACATTCGCTACATCGACAGAATCCTTCTGGAGTGGCAAAAACAGCAAATTACCACGGTCGAGCAGGCACGGCTGTACAGCCTGAACTTCCGCAGACAAAACCAATCCAAAGACTATCGACAACCGCTTTGATGCCAGCTATCAAGGCGGTTTTTTCTATTGTCTGTCTCCTATGTACACGTACCCATTTTCCGCGTTTGTCATAGCATATTACGTAGAAGCACGTTGCAGGAGGGAAGACTTATGGAAAAACGCAAAAAATGGGATCTGCCGCATTGGGTCACGCCAGGAGTCTTTTCTGGCCATTTTGTGGTCGATGAAGCGGTAGAGCGCATCTCGATTGTGAAACCCGGTGAAAAAGGACAGGAGGCCGCCGTGGAAAAAGCGACAGCGACGGAACAGACCGCTTGCGAGCAGCCCGCAGAGGCGCGAGAGCTGGTGCTGGAGCCGAAGTTCGAGATCATGATGAGAGAAACCGACGTGGTGACGACCGAGCAACTGGAGAAGCTGGAGCAGGAGGTTGCCGCCTTGAAGGAGTCGCTTGCCGCCTGGGAAAAACGGTGGAAAAAAGCCGAGGAAGAGCAGGCCAAAGAAAGGCAATATTTGTATCAGGTGGTTCTTTCCTTGAAAAAGGAGTGGGAGAGCGAGCGTAATGAACATCGCCATAATTAGCCCGGGGCCCTTTTCCGTGCCACCCGTCAAAGGCAGCTCGGTGGAGCACGACATCGACGAAGTGACGAAGATGATCGATCCCGAGCACAAAGTGACGATCTACACCCGGCGCTGTACGACCTACCCAACGTCGTCCGTGGAGGACAACCGGGAGTTCATTCGCTTCCCCTACGATGGTCCAACGCCTTATTTGCGCAAGATCATCAAGCATATTCGCAAGCATAAACCGGATGTCATTCTCGTCGAAAATCGGCCGATTTACGTCTTGCAACTCAAAAAGCATTTTCCCAAAATTCCAGTTTTCGTCAACATGCATTCGCACGTCTACGGCTCTCCCGCCATGATTAGCAAGGAAAAAATGAAGCGGGTCGTCCGGCTGTCGTCCGGATTTATTACGAACAGCGAGTTTTTGCGCCAGCATTTTATCAAGGCGTGCAAAATTCCTCCACACAAAATTCACGCCGTGCATCTCGGGGTAGACGTGTCGCCGTACCAGGTGGCAAAGCTGCATTACACGATCAAAAAGCTGCGCAAACAGATCGGCCTAGCAGCGGATGACCGCGTTTTGTTTTACGCGGGAAGGCTCATGCGGGGAAAAGGCGTCCACATTCTCATCAAGGCGTTTCACCAGGTCAGCAAGCAAGACCCTCGCGCGCGGCTCGTCATCGTCGGCGGAACCGGCTACGGCAGCAATCGCTTAAATCCGTACGTGCGCGAGCTGAAACGGCTGGCGAAGCCGCTCGGCGACAAAGTACGCTTCGTCAATTTCGTCCCCAGCGCGCAGATGCCGCTGTATTACCAGATTGGCGATGTCGTGGCGACACCCTCGATCTGGAAGGAGGCCTTTTGCCGCGTCAACCTCGAGGCGATGGCATCGAGCAAGCCTGTCATTTCCACGACGCGGGGCGGGATCAAGGAGGTTGTCACCCATCAAGGCAGCGGGTTCCTGATTCCGCCCAAAGAGTGGGAAAAAGAACTGCCCGCCATCTGGGAGCTGCTCTGGAGCACGCCGCACGTGCGCACGGAAATGGGCAAACAGGCATTGCTTCGCGCAAAGCAATTCTCCTGGTACGCCACGGCGCAAGGCTATTTGAATGTGTTTGAAAGCGTGGTCGGCAAGCAGCCAAAAGAAAAGCAGCCGCTGCTCAAAACGGGATGATTCACTTGTCCAGCCGCTAGGTTATTGCCCTTTTTTTGTGCCAGGTGGACGTCTGCCCTGTCCAGATATCATGAGGCGCATACCTTATAAGTATCGCAGAGCACAACTGGGGAGTGATACTTGTGAAAGGGTTAATCTTGTGTGCTGGACGTGGTACGCGACTGCACCCCTTTTCCTATTCGCAACCAAAAACCCTCCTCCCTGTGGCCAATCATCCGGTATTACACTACTGCATCAGCAAACTGCGTGAAGTGGGTGTGCATGACATCGGCATCGTCATCCACCCTTCCCAAGTGCAGATTCCTCCCTTGGTGGGCAATGGTAGTCAATTTGGGGCTACCATTACTTTTATCGAGCAGGAGGTGCCGCTTGGAATCGCACATGCTGTCCATTTAGCGCACCCGTTCTTGCAAGACGAACCGTTTATCTTGTTACTTGGTGACAACTTGTTGATGGATTCGCTGCACGGGCTAATGCGTGCGTTTACCAGTGAAAAATCAGACGGTGTTGTGATGCTAAGTGAAGTGGAGAGACCACAGGATTATGGGATTGCCGAAGTACAGGAAGGGCGTCTGGTCTCCGTGGAAGAAAAACCTCGTCAGCCGAAGAGCAATCTGGCTGTCATTGGCGCATACCTGTTTACCCCACCCATTTTTGAGTCGATTGCTACACTGCAGCCATCCGCCCGTGGTGAATATGAAATCACGGATGCGATCCAGTCCATGATTGATCGCGGTTTTCATATTGCGCATGCACTTACGAGCGGCAAGTATTCCGATGTGGGAACTATTGATCGTTGGCTGGAGGCAAACCGTTGGATGCTGGCAAAAGATTTGGGTCAGACTCACCAGATTGGCCAAAGGTCCGTCGTCACAAACTGTGAGATTATCGGACCTGTGCTGATCGGGGAAGACTGTCACATTGAAAATTGCCGGCTCGGTCCGTACGTTTCGATTCAAAACGGGGTGCATCTGAAAAATTGTGCGCACATTGAGAACAGCATCCTGTTGGAAAACAGCTCGCTCATGGACGTCGCCTGGAGCGTTACGGACAGCGTTTTCGGAAGGTCGTCTCATTTGACAGGACAGTCAGCCAATTCGAGCGGTGTCTTCATTTTAAGCGACAAGTCATCGATTCGCATTCCAGCCGTGAAGAGGGAGGACACATGAACCCAACCTTTACTGTGGTCATCCCGACGTACAATCGCGCCAAGTTCATCCGCAAAGCGATCAACAGTGTCTTGAAGCAGACGACAAAAGACTGGAAGCTGTTAATCATTGACGATGCCTCTACCGACAAGACGAGGAAAAAGGTAGAGAAGTATTTGTACCATCCGAACATCATGTACTACCGGATGGAACAAAACTCCGGCATCGGAAAAGTGATGAATCAGGCCTTGTCTATGGTCGACACGCCATACCTTTTGCAGCTTGATTCGGACGATTGGCTGCCAAAACGGACGCTGGCTGTCATTAAAAAGTACATTCGCAAGAGTAAAAAAAGTACAGCGCTCTACTACGGCAACGTCAAAATATGGCGAGTGCGGCGCGGGAAATACTACAACCCGTTTCTCGTCAAGCACAAGCATTTTCGCAACAAATACCAGTTTTTGAAGTACAACCGCTGGATGGTGGCGCCGCGCTGCTATCGGGTCGAAGCGCTTCGGGAGGTCGGAGGTTGGGATACCTCCGACAAATACGAAGGCCGAATCATGGAGGATCGGCGCATCATTTTGCGGCTGATTGAAAAATACCGCGTCCGGTTTATCAATCGCAAGCTGTACAACCGGACGAAGCACAAAGGACAGCTTACCGACAACAAGATGAAGCGGAGACGCAATCATTTACGCAAAAAAACGTTCAATTATTACCTCAAACGCTGGGGCAACAAATACAAAGCGGTCTACGGCTACAAGGATGGCTATCTCGTCATTAAACGGTTGAAGAAAGTGAGGCGGCGGAAGCGATGACAAAAGCACTTGTCACCGGTTGTGCTGGTTTTATCGGGTCGCATCTGACCCAGCGCTTGCTAAATGACGGGGTGACAGTGATCGGCATCGACGGCTTCGTCGATAACTACGACGTTGCTGCCAAACTCCGCAATCTCGCAGAGATCGGGAGCCATCCCGCCTTTACTTTTCATTCAACCATGCTGCAGGCAGAGCGGTGGAAAGACTGGCTGGACGGAGTAGATGTGGTCTATCACCTGGCTGCGCTGCCCGGCGTGCGGAACAGTTGGGGCAAGGCATTCGCGGAGTACGTCAGTCACAATATTTTGGCTACCCAACTGCTTCTGGAGGCGTGCATGCAAAGGCCAAAACCGCCTGTCATCGTCGTCTCTTCTTCCTCTTCTGTGTACGGCACGATGCAAGGGACGCTAACGGACGAATCTGCTCCGCTGCGTCCCGTATCGCCTTATGGCATCACGAAGGAAGCGATGGAGCAGGTGTGCTCCGTCTACGTCAAAGCGTACGGACTGCCGATCACGATGCTGCGCTACTTTACCGTGTACGGCCCGAGACAGCGGCCGGACATGGCTTTTCACCGCTTTTTCCGGCAAATGATGAAGGGAGATCCCGTCGTCGTTTACGGAGATGGGCAGCAATCGCGAGACTTTACCTACGTTACGGACGCCGTGGAGGCAAACATATTGGCGGGGCGCCACGCTGCACCCGGCGAGATATTTAATGTGGGTGGAAATCGTGAAGTCAAATTGATCGACGTGCTGAACATCATGGGCACGCTGATGAACATCTCGCCGAAAATCAGCTTTCAGCCCGGTCCGGCAGGCGACTCGCTGCGCACTTGCGCGGACATTCGGCTGGCTGAGCAGCGCCTGGGCTACCGTCCGCAAGTTTCCTTGGAAGAGGGGCTTCGTCGGCAGTTGGCGGATATGCGTTTTCAGCCGAGGAGCTAAAACTCGAAAATAGGAGGCCAGTTGCATGCATCGGGTCCTCGTCTATCGGAGAAAATTCCTGCCCCGAAGCGAAACCTTCATCTACGAGCAATTGCTTGGGCACCAGAGAGTCAAACCTGTCGTGCTGACCAGACAGCGGCCGTTCAACCGCAAACAGTTTCCGTACTCGCCGGTCTATGTGCGCAAGGCAATGGCGGGCCTCTCCGGGTGGCTGAAGCGAAAAAAGATCAAATGCTTGCATGCGCGGTTTGGCCCGGCTGGCCTGGAGCTGCTTCCGTACGCCAAAAAGGCGGGACTGCCGTTGATTACTTCTTTTCACGGCTTCGATGCGACCAAGCGCGTGCGGGAAAATCCGGGCTATCGCCGCTCGCTGAAGCGACTGTTTCGCAAAGGCAAGGCGTTTACCGTCGTCAGCAATCATATGAAAAAGCGGCTGATCCGCCTGGGCTGCTCGGGCGACAAAATCACGCTGATCCGCTCCGGCATTGATCTGCGCAAATTTCCGATGCTGCCGCCCCAGCCGGTCCACGATGGCGAGTACCGGCTGCTCAGCGTTGGCCGCCTGACGGAGAAAAAAGGCATGGACACGTTAATCCAGGCGTTCGTGCAGGTGCACAAAAAGCATCCGAAGGCCAAGCTGATTATCGTCGGCGACGGCGAGAAAAAGAAAAAGCTGCGCAGCATGATTAAAAAATACAAGCTGGAAAAGCAAGTCGTCCTCAAGGGCGCTTTGCCGCATCAAGCGGTGCAGCGCGAGCTGGCGCGATGCCATCTGTTTGTCATCGCCTGCAAAACGGCCAAAAACGGCGACCAGGAAGGCATCCCGAACGTGCTGATGGAAGCGATGGCGTCCGGCAGGCCCGTCATTTCGACGTATCACGCGGGCATTCCCGAACTGGTGGAGCACGGGGAGTCCGGCTATCTCGTCCCGGAGCGCTCTCCGGCGAAGCTCGGACGGATGATAAACCACGTGCTCGCATCCGCGCACGAATGGCCGGAAATGACGGCGCGGGCGAGGATGAAGGTGGAGAAAAACCACGATATTCACCAGCAGCGTCTCAAACTGGAGGAGCTTTATTTGCGTGTGATGAAAAAACGATGAGGTGAAGTGATGAAAGTTGCCGTTATCGGTACCGGCTACGTAGGGCTGACAACCGCTGTCTCCCTGGCCATGAACGGCCATCAGGTGATCGGCATCGATCTGGTCGAAGCCAAAATTGTCAAACTGAGGCAAGGAATCTCGCCCATCTACGAGCCCGGGTTGGAGGAAGCGCTGAAACAGGTGCTGGAAAACGGCACCCTCGCTTTTTCCACGAAGCTGCAGGAGGCAGCAGACGCGGACGTTTTCTTTGTTTGCGTCGGCACTCCGGAAGCGGCTGACGGGACCGCCGATTTGCGCTATTTGTACAGTGCCGTAGCTGCGATCGAACAGATGCATCAAGCCTCCCCGAAAAGGCGAGTCGTAGTCGTCAAAAGCACGGTGCCAGTGGGGACGGGCGACAAGGTTGCCGAGCTGCTCAGCGGCTGCGGGGAGCTGTCGGTCGCGTCCAATCCGGAGTTTCTGCGAGAGGGCAGTGCGCTGTACGACGCGCTGGCGCCTTCGCGGATTGTCATTGGAGCGGGCGAGCCGGAAACGAGAGAGGTCATGGAGGAGCTGTACAAGGGGGTGGACGCTCCGCGCGTGGTCACGACCCGCGCGAACGCCGAACTGATTAAGTACGCCTCCAACGCCTTTTTGGCGACGCGCATTTCTTTCATGAATGAGCTGGCGCGGCTGAGCGCGGCACTGGGAACCGATATCGTGACGATCGCGCACGGCATGGGGCTGGACAGCCGGATCGGGCCGGAGTTTTTGCGGGCGGGCGTCGGCTATGGCGGATCCTGTTTTCCGAAAGACACGATTGCCTTGCTGCAGCTCGCTGCGCAAAACGGCATCTCGCTCGGTATTTTGGAGCAAGTGCGCAAAGTCAACGCCACGCAGCCCGTCTGGTTTTTGCAGCAGTTGCAACCGTTCGTTCCGGACTGTCGCGGCAAGCGGATCGCGGTACTCGGATTGGCGTTCAAACCGGATACGGACGACATTCGCGAGGCGCCGTCCCTGGCCGTCCTGCAAGCGCTGGAGGAAAAGGGAGCTGCGGTTTTCGCCTACGATCCGATCGCAACCGACGCCGTGCGGCAGAAGTTTCCGAACGTTACGTACACCAAGACAGCCGAAGAAGCCGTGCAAGGCGCACATGCCGCGCTTTTAATTACCGAGTGGAAAGAGTGCGTGCAGCTCGATTGGGAACAGGTCTACCAAAAGATGGCCCAGCCCGTTTTGCTGGACGGACGCAATGCGTGGCCGGCCAAAATCGTCAAGGAAGCCGGATTTCGCTATGTGGGCGTAGGAAAAAGCTGACTTTTCCGCAGGAGAAGCTCAGCTTTTTTCTTTTGCCGCGAAAAAGCAGGTGCCAACTGTGCTAATGATTTGAACAAGATGGCATAATACGGTAGGATAGTCACATATGAATGATTTGACCATTCTTGTGCAAATGACGAGGGAGTGATCGCGGTGAACAAAAGCAAAACATTGCCAAAACGAAGTGACGTCCCCGCTGAATACAAGTGGCGGTTGGAGGATATTTACGCGACCGACGCGGACTGGGAAAAGGATGTGCAAAAGGCGAAGCAACTGACCGAGCAGATTGCCGCTCTGAAAGGGACGCTGGCGCAGTCCGGGAAGCAGTTGCTCGCAGCGCTGACCTTGCAGGACGAGCTGCTGAAGACGCTCGATACCGTGTACGTGTACGCGCGCATGCGCCGCGACGAGGACAATGCGAACAGCACGTATCAGGGACTGACTGACCGTGCCACCAGCCTCAGCACGCAAGTGTACGGGGCAATCGCGTACATACAGCCGGAGATTTTGGCGATCCCGACAGAAGAGCTGGAGAAGTGGATCAAGGAAACAGAGGGACTCGCGCATTACCGGATTTTGCTGGAAGAGATTACGCGCTTCAAGCCGCATACGCTTTCCGCGGAAGAAGAGGCGCTTCTGGCGAACATGAGCGAGCTGGCTTCTGCCCCGACCAAAATTTTTGGCATGCTGAACAACGCCGACATGAAGTTCCCGATGATTACGGACGAAAACGGCGAAGAGGTCGAGCTGACCAAAGGGCGCTACACGCAGTTCATGGAGAGCAAGGACAGACGCGTGCGCAAGGAAGCTTTCCAGGCGCTGTACGCCACGTACGGCAAGTTCCGCAATACGATCGCGGCGTCGCTGACTTCTGCGATCAAAGGCGACGTCTTCTACGCCCGGACGCGCAAATATCCGTCCGCGCTGTACGCGGCTCTTTTCTCGGACAATGTGGACTTGTCCGTGTACGACAATCTGATCTCGACGATCCGCGAGCATTTGCCGCTCATGCACCGCTACATCGCTCTGCGCAAAAAGCTGCTCGGCGTAGAGGAGCTGCACATGTACGACCTGTACGTGCCGATCGTGCCCGAGGTCGACATGAAAATCCCGTACGACCAGGCGGTAGCCACGATCAAGGAAGCGCTGCATCCGCTCGGCGAAGAGTACGGCCGCGTGCTTGCCGAAGGCTTTTCCAACGGCTGGATCGACGTGCACGAAAACGAAGGAAAGACGAGCGGGGCGTATTCGTGGGGCGCGTACACGACCCATCCGTACGTGCTCATGAACTACCAGGATAACGTGAACAACATGTTTACGCTGGCGCACGAGATGGGCCATGCGCTGCACAGCTACCACTCCAACCAGGCGCAGCCGTACACGTATGCGGACTACAAAATTTTCGTGGCCGAAGTGGCTTCGACGCTCAACGAAGCGTTGCTGATGCACCACTTGCTGCAGACCACGACAGACAAAAAGCAGCGGATGTACTTAATCAACTACTACCTGGAGCAATTCCGCGGCACCGTTTTCCGGCAAACGATGTTTGCCGAGTTCGAAAAGATCGTACACGAGAAGGAGGAGCAGGGAGAGCCGCTGACAGCCGATTCGCTCAGCGCGATTTACCGCGAGCTGAACGTCGCTTACCACGGACCGGAGATGGTCGTGGACAGCGAGGTGGACCTGGAGTGGGCGCGCATCCCGCACTTCTATCGCAACTTCTACGTCTACAAGTACGCCACCGGGTTTTCGGCCGCGACGTCCTTGTCCAAACAGATTTTGGAGGAAGGCCAGCCGGCTGTGGACCGCTACCTGCAATTCCTCAAGGGCGGCAGCTCCGACTATCCGCTCAATCTCTTGAAAAAGGCGGGCGTGGACATGGCTTCTCCGGCTCCGATCGCGGAAGCGTTGAGCGTGTTCAAAGGCTTGCTGGACGAAATGGAACAGCTTCTCGCAGAAAACTAAACAGCGTCACCGCATGAAAAGGCAGTCAAGCTATCGGGCTTGGCTGCCTTTTCCTTTTTTTTACAAAATCTTAGCGAGAAGTCCAAAAAAAGGTAACGGTCCTGCATATTGTTCGTATATACTTATGAACTGGTGGGGATTGTGTTCTCCGTCTCGGGGCTGAGGCAAATTTCCAACCACTGACTGTTTTGCAGGAAAGGTAAAAACTGGCACAATTACGCAAGGGAATGATTGTGAACATTTGGAGGAATCATTGTGAAAAAACGGGCATCGATCATTATGGCCTCTCTCTTGCTGGTTACAGCCGGCTGCGGAGGACCGGCACCAGAGCCTCCGGCGCAGGTGGAAGCCAAAGCGAAAGTCGTGGAGGTCGTCAAAGTACAGAAGGGAGCACAACCTGTTTTCCTGCGGGTAACGGGAATGGTGGAAGCAAAGCGCGACGCGGAACTGCCCTTTGGCACTGGGGGAACGATTTCGGCCATCCAGGTGAGCAAAGGGATGAAGATTGCACAAGGACAGCTTTTGGCGACACTGGATTCGCGCTACTACCAAAAAGAAGTCGAAGCCGCTGCCAGCCAGGTAGAAGAGGCGGCCGCCCGCAAAACGAAAGCGCTGAAGGGCGCGACAGCAGAAGCGATCGAGCAGCAGCGCCTGCAAGTGCAAAGTGCCCAGAGCCGTCTGGAAAAGGCGAAACAAGACCTCGCAGCAGGCGAGAAGCTGTTCGCGGGAGGCGCTATTTCGCAAACCGAAATAAATGATTTGCGCCGCGCCCTGACCCAAGCGGAAATTTCCGCCCGCGACGCCCAGTTGTCGCTCACCGAGCTGCAACGCGGAGCGCAGCCAGAGGACATCGCGATGGCGAACGCTTCGATCAAGGCGGCAGCCGGACAGGTGGAGCGGGCGAAAAAGAGTCTGGATGATGCGAAAATTCAAGCGCCTTTTGCCGGAACGGTCGTAGACGTTTACAAGCAGACTGGCGAGCAGGCTTCTCCAGGCGAGAAAATCGTCCATCTGGTCGACTTGACGGAAGTGAAGGTCACGCTCGACGTCACCAACGATCTCATCAGCCAGTTCCAGGAAAAGGCGAAGGTGCAGGCAGTATCTGACGACGGGAAAAAGAGCGAGGGCACGATTACCTTCGTCTCGCCTGTCTTGAGCAAGGAGACGGGCAAGTACCGCGTGGAAGTGACGATTCCGAACCCAGACGGCTTCTGGCGCGGGGGAATGGCTGCGACGATTGAGGCGCCGCGCAAAGTAAACGGGTTCCTCGTACCGCTGGAAAGCGTCGGAGTCAGCTCTACCCAGCATTACGTCATGGCGGTGGAAAACGGCCTGACCGTGAAAAAGGAAGTCAAAACCGGACAAATTGTCGACGATCAAATCGAGATTCTCTCGGGTGTCAAAGAAGGCGACCAGCTTTTGCGCAGCGGTATTACTTTCTACGTCGAGGGGCAAAAAGTAGAGGCGAAGGGAGAATAGCGCATGAACAAGATGATTCTCTTTTTGCTGAAGCGGCGCCTGATCGTCTATCTGTTTACCTTTTTGCTCGTCATCGCCGGTCTTGGCTCCCTGCTCAGCTTCAACGTTGAGCTGGTTCCGAAAACGAACTTCCCCGTGCTCTCCGTCAACATCTCAGGTGGGGCGCTGCCTCCGGAAGAGATGGAAGAGAAGATTACGAAAAAAGTAGAGCAGGAACTGAAATCGATTGCGGATATCAAAGAATTTTCGTCTACGACAGGTACCGGCTACGTCAACGTGCAGATTACGGCCACGGAAGGGCAAGGCGAAAAAGTCAAGCAGGACGTGCAAAATGCCGTGAACCGCTTGCGCAACGGGTTCCCGAAAGCCGTTGACAGCGTCAGCGTGAACCAGATGAACTTCGGGAATGAACAAATGATCGACTACGCGCTGGTCGGAGCCGATCCGCAGGCGATGCTCAGCCTGGCGAAAACGACGATCAAGGACCGGATCGAGGAAGTGTCCGGGGTGAAGGAAGTCGCCGTATCGGACCGCAGCTTCGAAAACAAGATCGCCATCACTTTGCGTCCAGACAGGCTGAGTGCGTATCGGACTACCCCGTCAGAGGTGATCTCGCAGCTTCAGGAGACGAACTGGAAGCAAGCGATCGGCACGCTGGAAAACACGGGCTTTGACACCGTCGTCATGATTGACAACACGTTCAACTCGGTTCAGGAACTGAACGCGTTGCCGATTGTGACGCCAAACGGCACGGTTACGTTGGAACAGCTCGCGACGGTCGAGGACTTGCGTGGAAAAGTGAAAGATTCGGTAGCGCTGACGAACGGAAACGTATTCGTGCACTTGAGCGTTTCGCGCGCGGATGGCAGCGACCTGATTACGACCCAGCGCAAAGTCGAGGAAGTCGTCCGCGGGATCAATGCGGAAGCGAATGGCAAATACCAGATGAAAGTCATGTTCGAAGCCGTTTCGTACATCGAGCATGCGGTGACCAATCTCAGCCGTGACGTTTTGATCGGTGGCGCGTTGGCGATCATCATCTTGTTCGTGTTCCTGCGCAACTGGCGGGTGACGCTCGTCATCGCGACGACGCTGCCGCTGTCCGCGCTCATGACGTTTATCGCCATGAAAATCGGCGGCTACAACATCGACATGGTCAGTCTGCTCTCGCTTAGCTTGTCTGTCGGCCTGATTGTCGACGCCGCAATCGTCGTCCTGGAGAGCATTTACCACTT
Source organism: Brevibacillus sp. FW301-21C12A (assembly GCF_058788915.1). Taxonomy (NCBI): domain Bacteria; kingdom Bacillati; phylum Bacillota; class Bacilli; order Caryophanales; family Paenibacillaceae; genus Brevibacillus; species Brevibacillus sp. FW301-21C12A. The sequence goes on along the minus strand of NZ_JBYTBG010000004.1, from coordinate 15,784 downwards.
CCGGGAAAGAGGCGAGGAGCTCAAGCAGGCGATTATCAAAGGAACGCGAGAGGTTTTGACGCCGGTCTTCACCTCGCAGCTCACGATCATCATCGTCTTTTTGCCGCTCGTCTTTGCTGACTTTGAAGACTGGCTCAAACCGATTTTGGCGACGATTGCCTTTACGGTATCTTCCGCCATTATCGCATCGACCATCGCCGCTTTCTTTTTCGTTCCCGTCTTTTCCGATCGTTTTTTGCAAAAAGACAAACACGTCGCGCTGGAAGGCGAAGGAAAAGAGCATGTGGTTAATCGGTTGTTTAACAGCCTCTTGCGACTGGCCTTGCGCCACCGGGTCAAGACGATTATCGTCGCGCTCCTGATGTTTGTCGGCGCGGGCTTCCTCATGCCGCTCATGAAGATGGGGCAAGGCATTAACCCGAATGAAAACTTCATTTTTGCCACGCTGGAGATGCCTACCGGCTCCACCCTGGAGCGGGCACAGAAGGCGGCACTGACCGGAGAGGAAGCGCTGCGCGGCATCCCGGAAGTAAAAGACGTGTTCTTCTTCTCCTCCAGCACAGGGTCGGAGATTTTCATTTCGCTCGTGCCGAAATCAGAGCGCACGCGCGACAAAGAACTGTTGACGGCCGATATTAACGATCGCCTCAACTCGATCCCGGGCATTGAATCCATCTCGATGACGTTCGGGCAGCAAGGGGCTTCGGCGCCGATCCAGCTCGACATCATCGGGGATGATATGGAGCAAATGCGCAAAATCGCTACCGATGTGGAAGGCATGCTGTCCACCGTACCTGGCTTGACCAACATTCGCAACGACTTTAAAGAAGGCAAGGAAAAAGTAACGCTCATTCCGAAGCAGGAGGCGCTCGCCAGACTGAACGTCGACCACCGCTCCTTGCTCCAGCAGTTGAGCGTATGGATTGGCAGCCAGCAGATCACGTCGATCACGAAGGATGGAATCGAGGTGGATGTCGTCGCCCAAATGCCGGACGACTGGCTGAAGCACCCGGAACAGCTCAAGCAAATGATGGTGACAGCCAAGGACGGCGCCCAGGTGCCGCTGGCTGACCTCGTGGACTGGTACTACAGCAAGTCTCCGATTACGTTGATCCATGAAAAAGGCGAGCGGATCGTAACGGTATCTGCCGAGATGCAAGGAAGCGACTTGGGGACGGTTGGCCGTGAAATCAATGAGAAGCTGCCGGGCCTGGTCGTTCCTGCCGGGTACAAGGTGGAGATCGCCGGGAAGCTGAAAGAGCAAAGCGCCAACCTCGCGCAAGGGATTTTCGTCTTCGTCGGCGTGCTCGCGTTGATCTACGTCATCATGGTCGCGCAGTTTGGCCGTCTCTCGCAGCCGTTCATTATTTTGCTGACGATTCCGATGGCCTTGGTCGGCGTGGTGATGGGCTTCGTGCTTACACAACGAACGTTTGGCGAAATGGCGATGATCGGGATTATCATGCTGGTCGGGATCGTCGTGTCCAACGCGATTTTGCTGATCGACCGGATCAACCTGCTGCGCAATCGCGGGATGGCTACCGCCGAAGCGATTGTACAAGGCACGAAGGACCGCGTCCGCCCGGTTATCATGACGAAGCTGACGGCGATTCTGGGGATGCTGCCGATGGGACTGGCGATGGCGGAAGGCTCCGACCTGGAGGCACCGCTCGCGACAGCCGTAATTTCCGGCTTGATCTTCCACACGCTGGTGACGCTGGTGCTCGTGCCTGTGCTGTACTCGTTGTTTGAAGGAGCCAAAGAAAGACGGCTCGCCCGCAAGGCAGCGCGTCAGGCCAAACGAGAGGCAAAGCGCACCGCGAAGCAAAACAAAAACAGCAACACGTCTCACAAAGAGATGTAACGGCGAAAAAGAGAAGGGGAGTGTGCTTTTCCCCTTCTCTTTGCTTTTCGTTCGTCTGAAAGTTCTGTAGAATATAAAGCAAGGATGATACATACAAAACCAAAACCGTACCTCGAAAGGAGCGTTGAACATGGATCTTCAATTGCAGGGCAGGACAGCCCTCGTGCTCGCCTCGTCAAAAGGCTTGGGCAAAGCGACCGCGCTCTGCCTGGCGCAGGAGGGAGCGAATGTCACCATTTGCGGCAGAGACGAGCAGGCGATGGAAGCCGTGCGCGCCGAAATTGAGCAGGCAGCGGGGCAGTCGCCTCTGGCCGTTCCGGTGGATGTCACCAAGCCGGGAGACATCGAGCGAGTCGTGCAGGAAACGGTTCGCCACTTCGGCAGCGTAGATATACTGGTCAACAACTCGGGCGGACCTGCGACGGGCAAGTTCGACCAGTTGACGGACGAGCAGTGGATTTCGGCCTTCGAGCTGAACCTGTTGAGCTACGTCCGGGCGATCCGCGCTGTTTTGCCGCACATGCGCGCCAAGCAGTTCGGGCGAATCGTCAACTTTGCGTCTTCCTCGTTCAAGCAGCCGCTGGAAAACTTGATCTTGTCGAACACGTTTCGCACAGGGGTTCTGGGGCTGGCCAAAACGCTTTCCGCTGAGCTGGGGCCGGATGGCATTCTCATCAACACGATCGGCCCGGGACGAATTGCGACAGACCGGGTGCAGCAACTGGACGGGCTGAGTGCGCAGGGGCAAGGGATTAGCGCAGAGGAAGTCCGGCAAAACTGGGAAAAACAAATCCCGGTCGGCAGGTACGGCCAGCCGGATGAGTTCGCGCGCATGGTGACGTTTTTGGCATCGCCAGCCAACAGCTATGTCACGGGGCAGTCTTTCCTCGTGGACGGAGGACTGGTTCGGGCGATCTAGCAGCGAAAAAACGCCAAACAGGCAAAAGCGAAGGAGGAACTACGCATGAGCAAGGAAAGCTCGTTTGACATCGTTTCGAAAGTAGACTTGGCCGAAGTGAACAACGCCATTCAAACCGCCTTGAAGGAGATCGAGAACCGCTTCGATTTCAAGGGGAGCAAGAGCAGCATCAAACTGGAAAAGGACGAGCTCGTCCTCGTTTCCGACGACGACTTCAAGCTTAGCCAGGTCAAGGACATTTTGCTGGGCAAGCTGGTCAAGCGCGACGTGCCGATCAAAAATTTGGACTACGGAAAAGTCGAGCCGGCAGCGGGCGGCACCGTGCGCCAACGGGTGAAGCTGGTGCAGGGCATCGACAAGGACAACGCCAAAAAGATCAACGGCATTATTAAGGATGCCGGCCTGAAGGTGAAGACGCAAATTCAGGACGATCAAATTCGCGTGACAGGCAAAAGCAAGGATGATCTGCAGCAAGTCATCAGTGCGATTCGCAAGGCGGATTTGCCGCTCGAGGTGCAATTTATCAACTACCGCTGACGGCTATAGCAAAGTTTTGCTTCTACCTCTCTTTCCTCTCGCATATGCATGTACAAATAAGTGACAAGCACTTGCGAAAGGGAGAGTAGAGACATGAAGGTCTTTATTATCAGTATGCGCAATCTCATTTTGGGCGGAATCGTCTTTCTGGTTGTTCTGGTGGCGGGCATCGTGCTATTGGTCAAAGATCCGTTGCACGTCTCTGACTCCTATCGTCCAGGTGACACGAGTGTTCCGGCCACGACCAATGCCAGTGCTCCGTTGACCCAGCCGGAAGGGGCAGCCAAGCCGTCGTTGAACATGGATATACAGGTGGATGGAACGACAGCGGAAGTATCGCTTTTGACGCAAAACTTCGAGTTCGTGCAGGAAAACGGCGAGCTTGGGCAAACGCCGGTGTATGGAAAAGGCCACGCCCATCTGTACCTCGATGGCGAGTCCAAAGGAATGATCTACCATCCGGAGTTCATGCTGAAAAAGTTGCCGAAGGGCGAGCATGAGATTCGCGTCGAGCTGAACTACAGCAACCATCTGCCGTACAAGGTGGAAGCGACGCAAAAAATTGTCGTGAAGTAAACGGGAAGCGTTCCGATTGGGGGACGCTTTTCTTTTTTCTATCGAGAAGGAATATGATGGGAAGGAACGAATCCTAGTTAATAAAGATGGAATAGTCTGAATGTTTTGGAGGTGCTTGTATGCTGCGAATGATTACGATTGGCAACTTGCTGGATGAGGCAGCCAGACTGTATCGGGACAAGGAAGCGTTGGTCTATCAGGAGCGATCGCTCCGCTATTCGTTCGCCCAGTTTCAGGAGGTGTGCAACCGGGCGGCACGAGGCTTCATGTCGCTCGGGATTCAAAAAGGCGAAAACATCGCCATCTGGGCCACCAATGTACCGGAGTGGGTCATTTCGCAATTTGCGACGGCCAAGATGGGCGGGGTGCTGGTGACGGTCAACACGAGCTATCGCGTTCACGAGTTGGAATATTTGCTGCGCCAGTCGGAGTCGACGACATTGCTTTTGATCGACGGCTATCGCGACGCCAACTACCTGGAGATGATCCGGGAAATTTGTCCGGAGCTTGCGACGTGCGAGCCCGGCGCTCTCGTGTCCAAGCGGTTGCCGAACTTGCGAAATGTCGTCTACTTGGGCGAAGAGCGCCAGCCCGGCATGTTTTTATGGAAAGACTTGTTGGAGCGAGCCGAGCTGGTCAACGAGGAAGAACAGCGTTTGCGCCAGGAGTCGCTGTCTTTCGATGACGTCATCAACATGCAGTACACGTCCGGCACGACAGGCTTTCCGAAAGGCGTCATGCTGTCCCACGTCAACATCGTCAACAACGCGATCAAGGTCGCGGAATGTCAGGGACTCGGGGTAGACGATCGCGTCTGCATCCCGGTGCCGTTTTTCCACTGCTTCGGCTGCGTGATGGGCACGCTCGCCTGCGTTGCGACGGGAGCGACGATGGTTCCGGTCATCGCCTTTGATCCGGGGCTGGTGCTGTCGATTGTCGAAGCCGAGCGCTGCACGGCGCTGTACGGGGTGCCAACGATGTTCATCGCGGAGCTGAACCATCCGACTTTTGAACAGCGCGACCTCAGCTCGCTGCGCACGGGCATTATGGCCGGGTCCTTGTGCCCGATCGAGGTGATGAAAAAAGTCGTGGACAAAATGGGCATTCGCGACATTACGATCGCCTACGGACAGACCGAGTCTTCGCCTGTCATCACCCAGACGCGGCCGGAGGATTCCATCGAGCGCAAGGTATCGACCGTCGGCCGGCTGCACGAAGGGGTCGAGGCGAAAATCATTAACCCTGCCACGGGAGAGATTGTCCCCCCTGGTGTACAGGGCGAACTGTGCACGCGCGGGTATTTGGTGATGAAAGGCTACTACAACATGCCGGACCAGACGGCAAAGGCGATCGACGAAGAGGGCTGGCTGCATACCGGAGACTTGGCGACCGTAGACGAGGAAGGGTATTACCGGATTACAGGCAGGCTGAAGGACATGATTATTCGCGGCGGCGAAAACATCTACCCGCGCGAAGTCGAGGAGTTTTTGTACACTCATCCGAAAATATTAGACGTCCAGATCGTCGGCGTGCCGGATGCCAAATACGGCGAGCAGGTGCTGGCCTGCATCCGCGTCAAGCCGGGAGAGACATTGACCGAGGAGGAAGTGCTGGCATACTGCGAAGGAAAAATCGCCCGCTTCAAGACGCCGCGCTACATTCAGTTTGTGGACGAATACCCGATGACGGCGTCCGGCAAAATTCAAAAATTCAAGCTGCGTGAACAGGCGCTGGCGACGTTTGGCCTCACAGATCCCGCCCAGACCGAGCTAGCGTAAGCAAACGAAGCGCCAGGATATTTTCCTGGCGTTTTGTTGTGGCAATCCTTTACAACCTAGCAACTCTTTACTATGATGAGTGGAAATGCTAGGAGAGGGGAAGCAAAAGATGGAAGTTCGACGACTGGGACCAGAGGATACAGAAGCGTTCGTCAAAGTAAGGCTGGAAGGGCTGCAAACCGACCCGGACGCGTTCGGCGCCACCTATGAAGAGGAAATCAAGCGCCCGATGGCCGAATGGCAGGAACGGCTTTCCCAGGGGCCTGAGGGCGACAGCGGCTATTTCGGCGCTTTTGTCGGGGGCGAGCTGGCGGGCATCATCGGCTATTTCCGGCACCGCGGACTGAAAGCGAGACACAAAGCTTCCGTCGTATCCATGTACGTCCGCGAAGCGCATCGCGGAACAGGAGTTGCGGCCGCGCTGATGCAAGAAGAGCTGGCCTATTTGAGACAGCGGGGCGACATCGACCAGGTACAGCTTGCCGTTGTCACGACAAACCCCGGCGCGGTGCGCTTTTACGAAAAAATGGGCTTTTTGCCGTACGGCTTGGAAAAACGGGCGTTGAAAACAGGGGAGCGCTACGTCGACGAGACGCATATGTACATGCTGTTGCACGATTGACAGTTGCCGTACGTGATGACGGCACGCCGAAGCGGCCACGCGGGTCGCATGGCCCCGTGCATGTGACAGTCTCCCCCCATCGGTTGGTGGAGGCGGGGGGATGCGAACCTCCGTCCGACCTTGGTGCCCCATCGGGGGAAAACAGCGGATCCAAGCAAAAAAGCGAAGGCATGAACAGCTTGCATGCCTTCGCTTCGCTATGAGACGGACTTTTTTTCGTGGGCCAGCTTAACGAGCTTGACGGCTTGCCTCGTAAGCGGCGATTTTGTCTTCGTACTGCAACGTGATGCCGATATCGTCGAGGCCGTTCAGCAGGCAGTAGCGGCGATACGGATCGACCTCGAACGGGTAGGACAGACCTTCGCTGTCGCGCACTACCTGCTCCTCAAGGTCAATGGTCAGCTCGTAATTTTCGCGGCTTTGCGCGCGCTGGAACAGTTCATCTACCTGTTCTTCGCTGAGCTTGATCGGCAGGATGCCGTTTTTGAAGCAGTTGTTGTAAAAAATGTCCGCAAACGACGGAGCGATCACACAGCGGAAGCCGTAGTCCAGCAAGGCCCAGGGAGCGTGCTCGCGCGACGAGCCGCAGCCGAAGTTGTTGCGAGCGAGCAGCACGGTCGAATCTTTGTACGCTGGCGTGTTCAAAATAAACGAGTCAATCGGCGTGCCATCGGCCGCAAAGCGCCATTCGTAGAACAAAAACTGGCCAAAGCCGCTGCGTTCGATGCGCTTGAGGAACTGTTTCGGGATGATGGCGTCTGTATCTACGTTGACACGGTCCAATGGTGCGACCAGTCCGGTATGGACGACAAATGGGTTCATTGGAATACCTCCTTGCTTACGCTCTCTCTTTTCCATTCACGTACGTCTACGAAGTGGCCTGCAATCGCTGCCGCTGCCGCCATTTCCGGGCTGACCAGGTGCGTGCGTCCGCCGCGGCCCTGGCGGCCTTCGAAGTTGCGGTTGGAGGTAGAAGCGCAGCGCTCTCCTTCCGACAGGACATCCGGGTTCATCGCGAGGCACATGGAACAGCCGGATTCGCGCCAGTCAAAGCCGGCTTCCTGGAAGATGAGGTGCAAGCCTTCTTCTTCTGCCAACTGCTTGACAGCCTGGGAACCAGGGACGACCATGGCGTGCACGTTAGGGGAGACTTTGCGTCCTTTTGCCACTTCCGCTGCTTTGCGCAAGTCTTCGATCCGACCGTTTGTACAGGAGCCGATGAAGACGCGGTCGATCTTGATTTCGCTCATCGGCGTGCCTGGAGCCAAATCCATGTAGGCGAGCGCGTCTTGAGCCGCTTTGCGTTGTGCTGCTGTTTCAAAAGACTCGGGGTCTGGAACGGTGCTGGTAATGTTGGTGCCCATGCCAGGGCTTGTTCCCCAGGTCACTTGCGGCGCGATGGTAGCCGCGTCGATTTCGACACAGGTGTCGTAGGTTGCGCCTTCATCGGTGCACAGTTGCTTCCACGCTTCTACGGCTGCGAGGAAATCTTCGCCTTGCGGAACGTAGCGTCTGCCTTTCAGGTAGTCGAACGTCGTCTGGTCCGGAGCGATCAGCCCGGCGCGTGCGCCGCCCTCGATCGTCATGTTGCAGACGGTCATGCGCTCTTCCATCGTCAGCTTGCGGATGGCTTCGCCCGTATATTCCACGACATAGCCGGTAGCAAAATCAGTTCCGTATTTTGCGATAATCGCCAAAATTAAGTCTTTTGCGCTGACGCCAAAGGGCAGCTCGCCGTTCACGCGGACTTCCATCGTTTTTGGCTTCAACTGCGGCAGACACTGTGTCGCGAGAACGTGTTCGACCTCGCTCGTTCCGATTCCGAAGGCGAGAGCGCCGAAAGCACCGTGCGTAGAAGTGTGGCTGTCGCCGCACACGATCGTTTTGCCGGGGTGGGTCAGGCCAAGCTCCGGGCCGATGACGTGGACGATCCCTTGGTCCGGGCTGTTCAGGTCAGCGAGCGTAATGCCAAATTCGCGGCAGTTTTCGGTCAGCGTCTCCATTTGCTGGCGGGAGATCGGGTCTTTGACATTGAAGCGGTCCGCTGTCGGCACGTTGTGGTCCATGGTGGCAAAAGTCAGCTCAGGACGGCGTACTTTGCGGCCAGCCAGGCGGAGTCCTTCAAACGCCTGCGGGGAAGTGACCTCGTGCACCAGGTGCAGGTCGATGTACAACAAGGTCGGCTTGCCGGCTTCCTCGTGAATCACGTGATTGTCCCAAATCTTTTCAAACATCGTGCGGGGTTTCATCAATGATTTCCTCCTTCGTGCGAAAACTCTTAACAAGGTTGTATCATGGCAAAGGAAATAGTTCAAAGATATAATAATTATGAGAAGGATAGCTTTTGCCTATCGGGAGGTTTTTATGGAGTTACGACAGATTCGTTATGTGCTTGCGGTTGCGGAGGAACGCAGCTTTTCGCGGGCAGCCAACCGTTTGCATCTGGCTCAGCCGTCGCTTAGCCAGCAGATTGCCAAACTGGAAAAAATACTCGGGGTCAGCCTGTTCCATCGTTTGCCCCAGCATGTGGAGCTGACGGATGCGGGCCAACGGTTCGTGCAGGTCGCGCAAACGCTCGTGGACATGTCCGAAGGGCTGGAGCGGGAGATGCGCGCTTATGCGGTCGGAGAGAGCGGACGGCTTTTGGTAGGCAGCCTGCCGATTACAGGCGCGTATGTGCTGCCGCGCGTACTGCCGACGTTTACCAAGCAGTTCCCGGGAGTCGAACTGCAACTGATGGAGGAAACGTCCAGCCATCTGGAGCAATTGCTCGTGCGGGGCAAAATAGATGTCAGCCTGCTGACGATGCCGATCAGCGATCCTTCGCTTGCGATCATCCCGGCCATCAATGAAGAAATTTTTCTCGCGGTTCCACCGCAGCATCCTTTGGCGGGCAAAAAGGAGGTAGACCTGGCGGAGATTGCGGATCAACCGTTTATTTTGCTCAAGGAAGGCCAAGGCTTTAGGACGATCTCTCTGCGGCTGTGCGAGCAGGCTGGCTTCCGTCCGCGCATCGTGTTTGAGAGCACCAACATCCAGACAGTCCAGTCGCTCGTGGCGGCGGGGATGGGGCTGTCGTTTGCGCCGAAAATGATTACGCTCGCGCCGGGCACGCTGGAGCCGCCTGTTTACGTGCGGCTTGCGACAAGGCCGTATCGGACGCTCGTCGTCGCCTATCGCAAGGACAAGCCGCTGTCTCGCCCGGCAGAAGCGTTTGTGCGATGTTTGGTGGAGCAGGGCGGCGCCCTGTAGCTTACAGGAGAAGTGTCGGCCTCGTGCGACAAACGCGCATTTTTTGTGCTACACTATTGCCAAATCATTCTAGGTAGGAAGGAAGATCCCGAAATGAGAGAAATCAAGACAGAAGCAGAATTTGAACAGGCGATTGCTTCCAGCAAGCCCGTTGTGGTGAAGTTTTTCACCGATTGGTGCCCGGATTGCCACCGGATTGATCCGTTCATGCCGGAAGTCGAAGAAAAGTATAAAGACCAGTTGGACATGGTTGCGGTCAATCGCGATACGCTGCCAGACCTGTCGCAGAAATACGATGTGTTCGGAATCCCCAGCTTCATCGCGTTCAGCCAGGGCAAAGAACTGATCCGCTTCGTCAGCAAGCTCGGAAAAAGCCGCGAGGAGATCGAGCATTTTCTCGACCGCGCCGTTCAGGTGAATAGCGGACTCACAGAGGCGTGACAGCACGAACACAAGGCAGGAGATTGACCATGCGATCGATGAAAAAGGAAGGAGAATGGCTCGTTGCCCGCTTGCAGGCGGACGACGACGCCATCCCGATCGGGAACCTGCTGCGCGAGGTGTGGAAGTTGCCGCGCAAGCAGGTCCATCTTTTGTTTCAGCATAAAGAAGTGCTCGTAGACGGCGCACCTGTCGCCCAGCATGTGCCGGTAAGAGAGGGGCAAGAGATTCGCCTGCGAATGTGTCCGCCGGAGCCGCTGGGGCTTGCGCCTGCCAGCGAGTCGCTGCAAGTGTTGTATGAAGACGACCATCTGTTAATCGTAAACAAGCCTTCGGGCATGCTGTTGCATCCAACCGAGCCGCACCATCATCTGACGCTGGACCATCTGGTGTCGGGGCATTTTTTCCGGACGGGGTTGCAAGCGAAGGTGCGCCACGTCCACAGGCTCGATCAGGATACGTCCGGGGTGGTGCTGTACGCCAAGCACGCCTGGGCGTCTGCCTTGCTGGACGAAATGCTGCGCGAACGCAAAATCAAGCGGACGTATATCGCCTTCGTCTCGGGGCAAATGGCCAAGGGCAGCGGAAAGATCAACGAGCCAATCGGCAAGGACAGGTATCATGCGACACGCAGACGAGTGGCTCCAAACGGCGACCCCGCGATCACCCATTACGAGGTCAAGGAGCGCTACAAGACCGCGACAAAGGTGGAGTGCAGGCTGGAGACGGGACGGACGCACCAGATTCGCGTCCACATGAGCCATCTCGGCCATCCGCTGCTCGGCGACGAGCTGTACGGCGGCAAGCGCGATCTGGTCAAAAGACAGGCGCTGCACGCGGCCGTTCTCACGCTTGCGCATCCGTTTGGAGGCGAAGCCGTGGAAGCGTACGCGCCGCTTCCGCTCGATCTGCTCGCCTTGGAAAAGAAGCTGCGATAAGCGCCATTTGCCCCGCTGCTGAATAAACTGCCAAGGAGGAAACGAGAGAGGGTGGAAGAATGAAACGACCCACAATCGGCATCTTGACTTGGCGGGAGGGCAAACGCTTCGCAGAGCCGACCTATTTCCGGCGACTGCTCAAGGCAGGACAAGAACTGGGCTGCACCGTTTTTTTGTTTTCGCCCAAGGATGTACTGGCCTCGGGCAAGCAGGTGAGAGGATACGTCCTGGATGCGCAGGGCAAATGGCAAGGACGCCTGTTCCCTCGCCCGGACGCCGTGTTCGACCGCTACCGCTATACGCCGACGCAAGCGTTCAAAGACTACGTCGCTTTTCGCCGCACCAGCGATTTTTTATACGCAAACAATCGGTTGGCAAACAAGTGGCGCGTCCACGAAGTGCTGCACCGCGATTCGCGCATGCATCGCTGGTTGCCGGAAACTGTGTTATATAACAGAAAAAACCTCGTCCAAATGCTGGGCAAACATTCGTTTCTGTACGTCAAGCCGCTGAACGGGACGGGCGGGCGCAATCTTTTTTCCATCGAGAAGCGCGGGGGCGGCTATCGGCTGCTGGGACGCGACAAGCAGCGGGCGAAGGTCCAGAGCTTTTTCACGGACATTTCCGCCGTCCAGCGCTGGGCCGATCGCTGGACGAGGCAGGAAAAGTTTATCGTCCAGCAGGGGCTGTATCTGCAACTGGTGCCATCGCGCGCCGTGGACATGCGGCTGCTGATCCAGAAAAACGGGCAGGGCGAGTGGAGCATCACCGGGCATGGCATCCGTGTGGGCGGGGAGCGCAGCGCGACCTCGAACCTGCACGGGGGAGGCAAGGCGGTTCCGGTGTTTGATTTCTTGCGCCCGCGCTTCGGCGAGGACCACGCTGCCCGGATTGTCCGCGACTGCGAGGAGCTGGCCTATCAGACAGCGTTGACGCTGGAGGAACATTTTGGCCGCATGGTCGAGTTTGGGCTGGATATCGGGATTGACGTGGATGGACGCGCCTGGCTGATCGAAGTGAACCCAAAGCCCGCGCGGGAAATTTTTCGCGAGATGGGCGCGACCGAGCAGTACAGACAGGCGATCCGGCGGCCGCTGGAGTACGCGCTCTATTTGGTAAAAACGCAGGGGCGCGAAGGACGGGAGCCTTTTTTGAAGCGTAAAGTGGCAAGTCGGTAGGGAAGACGCAAACGTAGGAACAGCCGAGCTGATAAAGCATCGGCTGTTTGGTGTGCGTGTGGGGGGAGGCAGTAGGAAGTTTTTGGGAGAAATCTCCAAAAATTCTTTCCAAACAGTATGCCGTCACTCATCCATTTTTGAAACCCGAACAATGTCCTGTTTTTGACGATTGACGATTAATTGGAATACATCAGGACGACTGTAATGGCCTACCACATCGAAATCATATCGGCTTTGCGTGACCAAGGAAAGATCCAGATTTGCAATCAGAATGCCTTCCTGATTATAAAGAGGTTCCACAATATATTCCCCAAGTGGTCCAACGATGGCGCTGCCCCCTCTGCATAAAATGTCGGGGTCCTGCCTAATGTCATCGTAACAAGCCAAGTCTGTCGGATACGTATCTTTAGTCACGAACTGGTTGCAGGAAATAACAAAGCAACGCCCTTCACAGGCAATATGCTGTATAGTGGCCTGCCAGGTGTCTCGGGCATCTGCCGTAGGAGTAATAAAGATGTCAATCCCTTGAGCGTACATGGCTGTTCGAGCAAGCGGCATGTAATTTTCCCAGCAAATCAAACCGCCAATTCTTCCGAAGGGAGTATCGATGACCGTTAGCGTGCTTCCATCCCCTTGCCCCCATAACAGTCGCTCAGAACCTGTTGGCACGAGTTTTCTGTGTTTGCCCAGAACATTCCCGTCCGGGCCTATATACACAATGGAATTGTATAAAGTTCCTCTACTGAATTCCCGATCCCGTTCCACGACGCCTATAGCTAGATAGACTCCGGTCTCTCTGGCAAGCTCACCTAGAAGCTCCGTTTCTACGCCAGGTACGTCAATCGAATTTTCCCAGTATCGTTCCCAGTCACTTCGTCCAGCGGTATTCCGGCTCCCGACACGTGTACCAAAGTATAACCCTCTCGGATAACCCGGCAAGAAAACTTCCGGAAAGACAACTAAATTCGCTCCTTTTCCAGCAGCTTCCTTCGTCATCCTTACAATTTTGTCCAAGGATGATTGCTTGTTAAAAAGAATAGGTGCGGATTGGACAACTGCTACACATATAGCTCTTCTATTCATTTTAGTAAGTTCCCCTTATTTTTAAATTTTTTCAGAGTAATAATGGGAAAGCGTTGCAATCATGGCATCCATTCGTTTTCATGGGCTAATATTCGCCTGAGCCCTTCCTCCTTCCATGCTTCGGCCCGCCAATATCCTTCTTTAATCTCCAGATAATAACCGTTGTTTCTAGCAAATTCGAAATGCAGTAACAACTCAGGCTGAGCACCCTCTGGTCGTTTGAGCATTTTGATCTTGGATTCTTTTTTGTCTTAAATAGTCAAGTACGATCACTCCTCAATGAATCCCGACTTGCTATCTATGATAAAAGAAAAAGTATGAAAACAAACCATCCAATGTTATATCGATTAAACCATCCACTGCAATCACAACCTACCTGTTCAACAAAGCGATAAAGAAAATGGCTGCTACCTGCCAGTAGAAAACCTGCTTTTGGGCAGCCCTTGCTTATGAGATATCATTTGCCTTTTTTGAAACTACGTAATGCATCTGCAAAGCGAGAAATTGCTTCATGTATATGTTCTTCCTTAGCTCGGCCGAATGTAAAGCGAGCATATCCTTTCTGTGTCCCGAACACACTTCCAGGTACATAAACAACTCCTCTTTTGATTGCCTCCTTAAATAATTGTTGTTCGCTAACGTCTTCCTTCACTTTGCACCAGATATGAATGCCTCCCTCAGGTATTAGAAACTCTACCTGGTCATCAAGTTGGTCATATAACGAGAAAACGATTTTGTCTCTATTCAATGCGAGTGAGTCACGAAGCTTGTGCATATGTATCGAGAAATCCTCAGACGATAAAAACTGGGTTGCGATCCATTCAGGAATAATGCTATGTCCAAAATCGATTTGTTGTTTTGCATCCGCCAAGCGTTCAATTACTGTTTGTGGGCCAAAAATCCATCCGATTCGCAATCCTGACGCGACGATTTTGCTTAGAGAACTGACGTAGAGAACGGTACCATTTTGGTCCATGGATTTTAACGTTGAAATATGTGTTTTATCAAAAGCAGTTAAACTATATGGATCATCCTCAATAATCGGTATTCCGTAGTAAGACGAAATTTCCAGTACCCTTCTTCTACGTTCCAGGTCGAGTAACGACCCATTGGGATTTTGAAAATTGGGGTTAAGAAATACCATTTTTATGCGATGCTGCTTATGCAATTGCACGATATCATCCGGATTAATCCCATGATTATCAGCAGGTAACAAAAAGGGTCTTAGTCCAGCTGATTTAAATAAGGGCAGCGAATAGCAATATGAAGGATCTTCAATCGCAACTGCATCCCCTGGTTGAAGCAAGCACTGGACAATTAAATATAGAGCCTGCTGTGCTCCAGAGGTGGATTGTCAACAGCAAATCAGACAATTTTTTTAGGGCTTCTTGGCGATACTGAACAGGCGTCATGTAGTCTAAGGTTTCGTGAATGCGATGCTTGTTAAACCAGTTCACGTAATCGTATAATTCCAGCTCCAGATGACGGAGATTCTGCGAGTTCATCTGATTCACAAACTCTGTTTCTGAGGTAAAGGTACGTCGTCGTTGTTTTGGCATTGTAGAGTTCCGCTCCGTAACATGATAGGTTTATTCTCCAAGCCCTTATTTTTCTATCCAATTTAGTGTAGCTGATCCACTTTTTTCATTAAACAAGTGTGCATCGGCCTTGCGCTAAACTTTCATTTTTTAGCCAGAGTGAGCGTTTTTTATCTGATGAAAAATCCAACTTTTGGATGTATAATCAAACTAATTACTGCAAAAAAATCGTGAAAATGCTGGGGGTAGTCATGAAACCTGTAAAACTAGTAGCAATTGGTGGTAAATACTCCTCAAATTTATTTGATGGGAAGTTATATCATTCAATCGAAGTAAATTTGAGCCCATTTGAGCTGGAAGGAAATGAATGTATAGATAACCCAATACATACAAAGATCAGTATTGATTTTCGTGAATTGCCAGGTGTTCGGAGTTGGAGGGATTTGGAGAATAAGGCTTACGAGTTTACCGACGTCGCTTTCGAGGATTACGAAGTTCCTATGCCTGATGCGTCAATTTATTTGTCCTATTACCATAGTCCAGTCTGCGTTACTAACATGGAATTCGGGGAGAGAACGGATCGCTCCATAAGAATGTCGATGAAATGTGAAGTGGATTTTGAGAACGAAGTACATGGTATTCAGTCTTATGAACTTTCCTGTCTACTTGAGATTGAGGATTACGTTGGATGATTATAAAGAGACTTAAATCATTCGTAATTTTCTATTTAACGTAATTAATCAAGATGTTTCTGGAGAGAAATTATTATTCCCTCACAAAATTGAATACAATAAAAAACAAGCTAAGAATAACAGAAGAATTGAAAAGGCTGCCTAAGTTTTAACGGCAGCTTTTGGTTAGTTAACTGGATTCGATAGTTGAAGATAGTAGTGCCAAATATTCAAGCCCCGAAATTTGATTTGAGTCATCCCCCCTTATCTTGTCAAGCTGTATCTTCACCCTTATCCATTTGGATAACATCTGTGAATGCTAATCAAAAAGTTGACCATTTTTGGAGCAAACGCTCATCTTCGAGTTGACCACCTACGATGCTTTTT